>DTRI01000061.1:0-910 GCA_012966015.1 Flavobacteriales bacterium
CCTTTGTTTTACCTGATAAGAACAAGCATTGTAATTAAAAACTGCACCGAAAACTGCACCGTCAATTAACTTACCTCAATAAAGGTAGAGAATTATCTTGTTGCTGGTAAGGAGTGGCATACATGTAGCCTGGTGATGCCTGGCAAGAACTACATTATTTAACCTTTATGTTTATACCAGGAATCTTCTCTATCGGTGTTGTGGGTGACCTGGCTTTAACATTCTCGAAAATGATACGCTGCCCCTTTTTTGCTCTCTTTAGGTACTGCTTCATCTTGGGCGTCAATCTGTTGCTTTTAGATGATATTGTTTGATAAACTCCACCTCCTACATCGACAGACAGGTCGAAGGAAGTAACCTTGAACTTCAACTCAAAGTCGAAGTTTACCATCTTGGCCATAAGTCCCTGACCCACCTTCAGCTTTCCAGGAGTTAGAGATCCTTCACCTTCAACCTTCATGAACGAAGCAACTGGAGGAGGCGTTCTCTTTACACGGAACTCCTTTTTACCCATGTTCTTCCACTTCCCCGGTGAAATCTCTGCCTGTACCGAAATATAGCATTTGCCCTGGTTTTGCACGGTTACAATATATTTAGAGGGCTTACCAGTAGATCTAATACTGCCCCTAACCCCACTCAAAGAAGGCTTTACTTGTTTCCCACTAAAACCTGATACTGACACGGTTACCGGGTTATCCGGCCCGATGTAGAACACGTTCATCTTATCAGGGGATACGTTAATACTTGGCTCAGCAACGGTATACCCAGCCTTAAATGCATAAAGCTTTTCCCCAGTAGTAGTTTTCTGATGTACAATTCCCTCATACACGAATTCACCTGTAGTAATTCCCGGAATCTTGAGTTTACCCTTACCCGCCACAATGGACAATGAGTCAAATTCTCCTCGCAT
>DTRI01000061.1:982-4824 GCA_012966015.1 Flavobacteriales bacterium
AGGAATATATCAGCCCTGAACGTATCTCCTCGTGTTACGTAGGTCTTCTCAGGAATTACGATAGCCTCAACCTTGTTGAACTGCATCGCTGTCCCATCAATCTCCCATTCAAGATATGCTATAATCTTTGCTTCTGCGTTTCTGATTTCTGCCTGGATCTGTGACAAATTACACATGACGGCTATAGCAGGCAGATGTTCGAAATGTTTTGATTCCCAGGAAATTGCTGTAGCATCCCCGACTGGCAGGGGGTCATTTGTCTGCAGGATAGCATAAATAGCATCTCTAAACTGTGCGTCCTGAGGCTTGATCATGTTCAGCATAAACTCTCTGAATTTGGTCAATTCCGCACGCAGCACAGCACCCTTCCCAGCATTGATCATCATGGCAGCAGGCTTATCCATATCGGCCGTGTTCTCGACCCCGTTTTCGGCCCCGATCTTGTCGATTGCAACTTCTCTACCTCCGGGTTCCAGTTCTTCAATCTTGATTATGAGGTCAATCTTGAGATCTTCCAGAGAGCCAACAATTGCATTGGCCTGATCCCTCACCTCAAATGCCTTGCTCTTCCAGGCGCCGGCTTTCGTTGGGTTCGAAGCTGCTGCTGCTTCAAAATTCGCGTAAACCTTGTCATTCTTGTCAGACAAGGTGCTGGCTGTTCGTGCCAATCCATGATTGATAACCACCATCGCATCCAGTACCTGGGAGGGGGTACCGCGATTCCACCATCCGAGCATGGCAAAGACCAATGCACCAAGCACCACCACTATTGCTATGATCATGGGTAATTTTGATTTCTTTTTAGGCGCAACAGGCGTTGGCAAGTTATTTTTCATGGAGCTCTGTTTCTTAAAATGGCCTTGAAACTCCCTCACATTCTCAATATTGGTCCATTTCCCAATTTCTTCAGACCAGACAAGATCCCCCACTTTCCCGTTCTTGATTACCTCATTTATTGTATAAGGGCCTTCTGGCGTATCACCAACTGATAAATAATATGTTGGTTCAGATCCGGTTGTGTCTTTACTTAAATTAAACTTCATTGTCAATTCGTTGTGGGTTAATATCCAATATTTGCGGAACCGAAAATATTCGGTCAATATGTACAAGGACCCTAGCGTTGTTCTTGCTTACTACAATATTAGTATTTTAATATTGGGTTGGACCGTTTGTCGAGGGGATAAAAGTGATAGATGTGATTGGACAAATTGTTTATCAAGACAACTTAAGTGTGCCTAATGGGAAACACCAAAAGCGTATTGATTTGAGTGATTAGGCGAAAGGAATCTACACCCTGCAAGTAGTTACCAAAGAAGGGGCTGTAAACAGGAAAATTCTTGTTCAATAAACTTCGAATTGGAGTGTTTAGCATTTAGAATTTCTTCCGCAACAATGCTTAATCATCTTGGGTTAACCACTTTTCTATCAGAGCTTTATTAGTTGTAATTGGCGCAATATAAAAGGTCTCATAGAACGAAAACACCTCCGAATCAGCTGCCCTTTCAATGATCACCTTAGATTGACTATAATAATCTGAGTGAATCAGGAATACCTCTCCCTTGCGTTTGAGTAAATACCCAACATGACTGCTCTCCCAGCCTAAAAAGTAAATACCATCTTCAAAATCATCCCTTATTGTCTCAATCACCTTGGTTGAGGTGTCAGATAATATGATAATAGGATCACCCAAACTGAGCGTCTTCGCCTCATTGATCGGCGATTGCTGAGCCAACTTATACCGATGTAAATTCACACCCACATGCAGCAATGTCGTAGACACGAAATAACCACAGGCGATCTCACCCTGCCCTGGGGTATCCGTGTGCCCTTCAAACGACCATGGCGTACCGTACCAATAAGGGATGATGTCATTTACCAGCAGTTCGGTGAAGATCACCGCTATGCTGTCCATCGTTATATGCTGCTTCCCATACAGTGTCCCCAGGCGTTTTCTTGTTTCCTCCACACGCCCGCATTGAAGCCCGTAAGCAAGGGTGCCAGGCGCTAAGCGAATGTCAACAGCTTCCCAGTTAATCTCATGCGGTGCAGTGTCAATTGGTGTCGCATCAGCTGTGAGGCTGTCTTCCGAAGTTGAATCGCGGTGGCTGAAAGACTCCGTGGCAGGTTCAGGCTCACGGGAAACACATGCCGCAAGAAGGGAGAAAAGCATAAGAAGATAAATAGCGTACTGCATGGCGTGAGCTCTTTGTTAAACTAATAGTCAAACGGAACGGGCACACTGGATATTCTAAACCATGTATCCAGGTAGATGTTCGTACATCTTGCCTAAAGGGGTAGGTAGGTCAAATGCCTACATGCAAATAAGGCCTGCACTTACCGGCGTGTTGAATATTTAGGTAAGCCGCCGGGTTATAATAGGTAAAACCCCCTTGACCTATGATGGTGAATCGTTTAATACTGGGTGCCTTGCTCTTGTTGTTCAGCTCAGCCAAGCTGAAAGCTTCAGGTTCATCGAATGATAGTACATACAGCTACCCTCAGAAAAAGTGCCTGACAACTATGGTTCAGTATAACTTCTCTGAAGAAGATTTAACAAAATTCACTAATTGGGTGACCACCACACTTGACGCATCCAAACTGGCATCTGCCAATGCAGTGATCATTGATAAGTCTGCATATACCTTGTATCTAATTGAAAATGGAAAGCTTCACTCCAAATACCCTATTGAACTGGGGGGCAATCCCTATGATGACAAGCAGAGGCGGGGAGACCAGTGCACTCCTGAAGGAATGTACAAGGTGAGCTGGAAAAGGGACAAAGGGCAAACGGTCTTCTATCGGGCTTTTTTACTCAACTACCCAAACTTTGATGACAAAAGAAATGGCAAGACAGGCAGCCATATCGAAATTCACGGAGAAGGTACTGGAGAGGCAGGTAACAAAGGAGGATATAATTGGACGCTGGGATGTATCGCGATGTCAAATGCTGACATTGACAGGATCTTCCCGTTCCTGCAGGAAGGATCACCGGTGACTATTGTGAGGTATACAAATATCGATCTTACTGCTTTAGATGCACATACTCCGTCAATCACCTTTGGAAACGGGGCAGCTCCCCATCATCCGGCAATTAAAGTCGCACAATACGTCAGCAGGAACTTTGAGGATACAGATGAATTCATGGGCTTGCACAGCTACTATAAAACACTTATAAGTGCTGATAGCCTTACGAAATACCAACTTGAGATCATCACAGAGAAGAATATTGTTGTTTGCATCGGTCTCAACGCCTACAATCTACACCCTGAGGGCGACCTTGAATATTTAGCAATTACAGATGGTGGCATGGATGGCTTGAAGTCCCAGTACCTGGGATATGACAAGATCCAGGACCGGTTTAGGCTGGATAAAGGCCAGCCGCATGCAGCAATAAACGTGTCTGAAGCAGCTCTTGAAATCGCTAAATTCCGCTACAGCGAGTGTTTAACGGATATCTTAACGCTAATTGAGGACTGAGACTCAGATTTTATTTTCACACCATGCGATCACTGCATAATAAAAACCAATAGATATGAAAACTACAAGAAGAACGATCTGGTTACTCATCGCTTTGCAATGCATTGCCCTTTCATGCAGCACGGAGTATATTTCGATGCAGGAGGAATCATCTCCTTTAGTTCAGGCACCGCTCAGCAATATGGATATACCCTTCACGGAGTACCAGGTGGGCACCGGGAGTGACACGGTATTGAGCTATGCCACGGGCAGCAAATTGATCATCCCCGGTGGTGCATTCCTTGATGAAGAGGGAAGCATTGTACAGGGTAAGGTGGATATCCTGTACAGGGAATTTCACAATCCGCTTGATTATTTCCTGGCAG
>DTRI01000062.1 GCA_012966015.1 Flavobacteriales bacterium
GCAAACAGTAATTATGGAAATCTTCATTTATCTGGTGACAATAAAGTTCTCAAGTACGAGCATGTCCATCTCGGTCCGTAGAAAACAGTCTATCGCTTCCTCTGGCCTATTTACAATAGGCTCATTTTCATTAAAAGAGGTATTGAGCAAAATAGGCACACCAGTCTTATCCTTGAACGCTGAGATGAGTTTGTGATATCTCTCGTTCACCACCGGATGTACGCTTTGTAATCTCCCAGTTCCGTCAACATGCGTTACTGCTGGAATGTCTTTTCGTTTCTCTTCTCTTATTACAAATACCTTTTCCATAAAAGGAACTTCATCCTCTTGTTCAAAGAACTCCCGTACGTGTTCTTTTAGGATTGATGGAGCGAATGGCCTAAAAGATTCACGTTTTTTTATTTTCCTGTTAAGCAGTTCCTTTGCATCAGATCTTCTCGGATCAACCAGTATGGAGCGATTACCCAGGGCTCTGGGGCCAAACTCCGCTCTTCCCTGGAACCAGCCGATAACTCCAGCGTCAATTATTCTGTCCGTCACCTGGTCATACAATTCACTTTCAGAACATAGCTTGTAGTTCAATTGTTTATCAATCAAAATCCTCTCAATCTGCTCCGCAGAAAACTTGCTTCCCAGAGAACCAGAATACATCGGCTCAATTCGTGGCATTCCCAGTTCATTGTTGTAGAAATAGAGTGCAGAACCAATTGAAGTTCCCGCATCATGCCCGGCAGAGGGAACGTAGAGTCTGGAGAATGGAGTATTTGCGAGAATCTTACCATTAGCAACAGAATTTTGTGCTACACCCCCCGTAATACATAAATTGTCGCAGCCCGTTTTTTTGTGAAGGTTGTTGAGCATTCTAAAAATTGTATTCTCGCAAAGTTTCTGCATTGATGAGGCCATATCCATGTGCCATTGAGTGACTTCATCTTCTTCCGTCCTCGGCGCCCCCAATCTCTCCACCCAATAATCGCTAAATAGCTGTCCTATTTCCGGAATGCCCTTCTCCCAGATCATAGTTACCCCTTCTTTAGGATGCCTGAAGTACCTTTCATTGAGTTTAAATAGCCCGTTTGATGTTTCATGTATGATATCCTCAAGATCCCCAAGATAATTGGGCTTACCGTAAGCTGCCAGGCCCATCACCTTATACTCATCACCGTAGTGGTTAAAACCCAGAAACTGCGTGAAAGCGGTGTAGAAAACTCCTAGTGAATGAGGATAGAGCACACTGTCCAATACTTGAATCTTGTTCCCTCTACCCACCCCAATCATGGTTGATGTAAAATCGCCAAAACCATCTACTGACAAGATTGCTGACTCCTCAAAAGGGGATGCAAAGAAAGCAGACCCCATATGAGAGCGGTGGTGCTCAATATTGTGGACTTCCGCCCGGATCGAATCCTCCTTCACCCCCAACTCATTAGCCAATATTGACTTAATGGAGGCGACTTTTCTAGAGTTAACCAGCCTATCGTATATCGAGGCTACCCTAACCATTTTCTTCAAGGAATGTGCTACCTTCTTAGCCATATTCGCCGAAGGATCTCTGGATATGGTGATGTGGTCTACTTCATGAATCGAAATACCCTCATCCTCCAGACAGAATTTTATGGCCTCAATAGGGAATCCTGCCCAATGTTTTACGCGCTTGATACGCTCTTCCTCAATTGCATTGACAACCTGGCCGTCTCTCAATAGACAAGCCGCTGAGTCAGCGTGAAATGCGTTTATTCCTAATATGTACATAGCAGAGATAAATTCCCTAATTCGACGGGCAAAAATAAGCTTTCCTACCCTACTCTTAAGAATTTCCCCGAATTTGAGTAAACAGTTCTCTGCTCAGTTGAATACTCTTACTGTTGGCGGCGTAAGTTTTAGCAAAATTGTAGGCTGAATCTGATTTAAGTGTGTATTCTTCCCTCCCCATGTCAATGCATGATTCAATGGTAGCAACAAACTTAGCCTCTGATTTGAGACTGATGTCAAAGCCGATATTTTTCTCCTCTAAGTTCAACCACGGAGTCTGGTCACTAATAATGACGGGACATCCACAGGCCAGTGATTCCCATATTATATGGCCGAAATTTTCACTTCTTGAAGGCATTAGTAAGTAGTGACTTTCCTGTAAGAGTTCAAACAACTCCGTATGTGGAACCCCATCATGTACCACCACAGTAATGTTCTCAGGAATAGTATCGATCACCTCCTTGCATGAGTTCCAATATTCTTCCGAATATACCACACCATATATATCAAAATGGACCTTGCCCTTTACCTTGCTGAGCACATTCAACGCGTATAGTAAGTTCTTTTCTGGAGCAATCCTAGCCACACTGATCAATTTTACACTTCCCACTGCCTTGGTGTCTAGATGGTTATTGGTTTCTGGAACAGCCGCAGGTATATTAGGTGCTAGCATTATTTGACTCTCGCTGCCAAACACTGCTTTTATGTCATGTACCTCTTGTTCAGAGGTGGCTTGAAAGCGTATGTTCGCAACCAGGCCAAACAGTTTGCATACATATAGGTAAACACGTTTTTTAAGAGGCTTGATACTCAATGCGCCCTTCGCTAGCATGCCTCTAGGAGCCAGTACTATGTCCGTAGCTGATCCGTTCAAAATCCAGAGTGGCAAAAATGAGAAAAAGTATGAAAACATACTATTTAGGTATACTACCTCGTAATCTCCCCGCAATAGTAAATTCTTGACTGTTGAATAATTGAGATCCCCAGAGGATAAATAATGGAAGGATTCATCGCCCTGCTCAATCCACTTATTTGATTCCAAATCTGGATAAGGTGATGTTTCCAAATAATCCGTGTCCCTTGTTACTAAGGAAAACTTAAGGTCCTCTTTTAGGCTTTCAATGAGGTTAGCCAACGATCGTATAGGGCCTCCAGCTTTATATCCAGGCAGATACCAGTCAATAAATACGAGGACTCTGGTTTTACCGACTCGATCTTCTTTCATGAGAATTCTCACATTGCTTATTCACCTGGAGGCTTGGCGAACATCCAATAATTGTTAATCCAATATGTATTGAGGATTCTCAATGATCTTGTGCAGCCCCTCCTCTAAAGGTATAAGTTCCCTATTTAGAAGTGCTTTCATTTTGGTGGTATCTGGCTTTCTCCTGGTCATATCCCCCACCGTCAGGGGTGGTAAGTTGACAATATCAGACCTCGTATCGGTAAGGGACACGATCATTTTTGCCAAATCCTTAATATTAACTTCCACATCAGAGCCCACGTTGACCACGTCATTAATATGCTTCTTTTCGTAGAAGGCCTTTAGGCATGCATCAATATTATCATCTATATAGCAGAACGTTCTGATCTGTGATCCATCCCCATATAGCGTAATGTCCTCGTTATTCAACGCCGCCCTGATAAATTTAGAAACTACAAAGTCAGGACTTTGCTTTATTCCATAGGTATTAAAAAATCTAAATATGGTGTATGGCAAACCGAATTCCTGGTGGAAGGATTTGAGGTATACCTCCCCAATATTTTTAACAACTGCGTATGGAAGTGTGGAGTTGAGCGGCGTTGTCTCTTCATTTTGAGGTAGTTGGACTGTTTCTCCGTACACCTCTGAAGAGGATGAGAAAAACACCCGCTTCACCTCAGTGTTTTTGGAGAGGTTCACGATGTTTTTTATACCTGCAATGTCATTGAGGACCATATGCGGATTTCTCAATGTTCTCTGAACGCCTACCAAGGCAGCATAATGGAACACATAATCAAAACCATGAGAATAAAAGATACTGGAAATACTCTCATAATTATTAACATCGCATTTAACAAAACGAATATTTGGTGAATCCTTTGGATTGTTGGCAAGAGGAAGCTTTTCCCGGCTTCCAGTGACGAAATTGTCAACGATTACAATATCATTGTCCTTATTCTCGGCCAATTTAGCCGCCAACATACTGGCAATAAAACCTGCGCCACCTGTTACAAGAATCTTATCCATTTACCAGGGGTTTGCCAAATCAGATGAGCTATACGTATGTTGCCGGTCTGTATAAGTAGAACCTTCTTGTCTTCGAAGCTTTAGCGAATCTTTATTGAAGATTCGATACAATAAGGAAATGGGAAAGAGAAAGAGAAAGAATACAATGCTTAAGATCACCCTGGACATCACGTAGCCCATGCCCTCTGCAAGCTTGAACCACAGCCAGATCAATTTGGCACTCAACCACTTAGATACCAAGCTTATCAGTATCAATCCCAGCGATATATATATGAGCAACTCATACTGGGTTCCATAGCGGTACGCAATGTAGACATAAGCACCCATCAGAACCGCTGAGATTGTCAGAATCGCCTCCAGTACTTTTCGCCTTTCCATTAAAATAAGGTGTATATGAATGGTGCTACAGCAGAACTACCACCTATAACGATCAAAACGCCAATCAACAGAAGCACCAAAACGATTGGCATCAGCCACCACTTCTTGCGCTCTTTGAGAAAATTCCACAAATCAACAAGAAAGTCCACAAAGTGTATCTAATAAATATTATTCCTTCTCTCTCAGATGAACACGTAAATCTAAGAAAATTATATCTGCTATTTTCACAACTCCTTTTTTGAGAAATTAATAGAATCAATGCAATACAACGAACTCGTAGGTATTTGTCCCGTCAAATCAATAACAAATATTCCTGGTTTCTTGATTAACAGATAGTACAATCTTGTTGGAACGAATGCGAAACGGAAAGGGGGTAGTAAGTTCTAAGGAACAATTCAAGAATCAGCACTACGACCAGCAAGCGGATAACCCTGGGCCCGTGTTTTTAAGTTTAT
>DTRI01000063.1 GCA_012966015.1 Flavobacteriales bacterium
GAAAAAATATACGTGCATGGTGTGTTGGATTCCTCCACGGAATGGTTCGGTACGGGCAAACTGTGGTCACAGACCCAGTACAAAAACGGGGAAAGGCATGGCATTCATAAGGTGTACAATAAAGACGGTAAAACAATTGACTACATCCAGTATTATGAAAGTGGCGAAAGCATAAAAGAATGGGATAGCGTCAGTTCCATGAAAAAGGATTCAACCATTCTATAATAACCTAAAATACAGAACCTATGTGGCTATTTAGCAAGGACAACTTTTTAAGCATCGTGAAAGACAGGGATAACCCCAATAGATTATTGGTCAGGGGCAGGCTGCAAGGAGACATTGAGGCCATGTTCCCTGAAGCAGAAGTTATTGAAGGTGCGGGATCGGATTATAAGTTCAGGGCCTTCGTGGACAGGACTACCGTGTTAAAGGCTGTTGCTAATACCGTATCGAACCTTGATTATACCAACTTTAAAAATGCCAATGCTAAAAACAGGCAAGGCCATCTCATGGGAGTATGGCAGGTAATGAGAGATGAGCAGGGAGATGCCTGGTAGGATGAGGGGGTATGGCTTATCAAGATGGTGATGATCTTATGAAAGCTTTTGAGCACTTTTCATATTCAACCCCCATTATCATTTGGAGTCAGATACTATTGATACCCTGAACTTTGACAAGATGAAAGAGGTGATCAACTCAAGCTACAGGGCGGTGACACGAATGTCATAATAACACCGCCAACTGGGAAAAGAGCCCGGGAATGGCTATCTTTAATCGGGTTATATGCCTCAGGCATTTGCCTAAAACAATCAAATAACAATGAACATACATTTGATACGGTCAGGCGGTTTTGACGAGGACAGCTTTGCAGATTTGGTGGACCTGCTGCAGAAGTTTGAGGGGCCCCTGAAATTCATCGCCAGTTCTTATGATCCAAAGGTTGAGGAAGAGAAGATCTGGCGGGAAGAGCTGGACGAGGAGGAGTACAGCAAAAAGAAGATGCCTGCCATGGATACAGAATACGCAGCTATGAGCGCACCCATGGAGTTCCCGGTTGAGCGGTTCACTGCCTCCAAAGAGGATTTGCTTGCAGAATGTACCGCCTATCGCAAGGAGGAGGACCTGGGAGATGAAGAATTCGTGATCTTGTTCACAGACCTTGCCAACGAGCTCAACTGGTTCAGCTACGGTTCAGATGACGCCAAAGATATCTTCATCCATACAGAAGGGTGGGATTATTTTGTAGACAGCGATCTGCGCTTTCCTTTGGCCCACCAGGTGGCGACCAATATACTTCAAAAGCTGATGTTCGGCACTATGCAGAAACTCATGGAGGCAGTCCACGAATACCCACTAGGTTGCATCAATGATTTTTGCCAACACAAGAAGGATATCTCGCTGAAGATGCGCACAGGTGACATCTGCCCTGACTGCCAGGGCATACTGCAAGAAACCAAGGTACCTCCGGCATTGATCAACCAGGCACTTAATATCATTGAGAGCATACGCTCGCAGATGCTGTTCAAGGAGCGTTTCAGGTACAACCTGCAGCCCAGCCGCATGGAGGTGCGTGGGATAGATAGACGCATATACCTCACTGACCTGGAAGATTACAAGGTCAAGCTTACGCCCCTGGAGCGTACGGTATATTTGTTTTTTCTGGATCACCCGAAAGGGGTGAAGGTCAATTCCCTTTTCGAACATGAGAAGGCTCTGTATGATATCTACCGCTGGGTATCTACCGCTGCCATAGACAGTAGTGTCGCTGCGATGCACAACAGCATCGCCGCTTTGGCGGACCCATTGGGAGATTCACTGGCTCAGAAGATCTCCAAAGCAAACAGGAAGTTCAAAGATGCGGTGGGGGAGGATATGGCCCAGCATTACAAGATACTGAAAGATCCTGAAACGGAGCGGCATAAAATAGCGCTGGACAGGGATCTGCTGTCATACGCTAAAAGTGTGAGGTATTAAAGGGGATCTACCTCCACAAACTCGAATAAACCCTCATCAATCGCCATTTAGCCGGTACATAGCGATTTAATGATAAGAACGCCCCCAAGCTTATCATGGCCCGGCGAAGTTTTGCGTTGATAAAGTGTACATTCTACGACCATGTGAGGTAGTGCTTAGCGGAAGGGCGTTGCCACACCCAAGGTATTTGTAGTCCTTATCCAGAATATTCGCCCTGTGGCCGCTTGATTGCATCCAGCCTTTTACAATTTGCCTGGCAAGTTCGAGGTATGTTAGCGGAGTCACGGAATAATGGGCTTTCACATTTGTGAGGTTCCTGGCCGAATGATATTTGACCTTCACCGCTGGCACTTTGTGGATGTTCTCCCCTGTGAACGGAAACCTTCGTCCAAAGTACCGGATGCGGTCTGCATGAGAGGCAAAGGCCTTCCGTTTCCTGTTGGTATGGCTGTAGAACTTTAGGTCCCGCATTTGCTCTGAGTGTAATTGAGCTGCATTCCTTAAGGCAGCAGAATATACAAGAGGCTCCAATTTCCGTTTTTCCCTCTCCTTGTTGGTAAGGTGAAATATGGTGGCGTTGAGTAGTTCCAGGTCGGGGTCTTCAAAATTGATGGACTGGTCAAGTTTCTCGATAGCCAGGAACTCCCTGGTATTGTACCTGGAATAATAGGTGGCAGATTTTGAGGTGGCAACGGAAATCAAGCCTTCATCAATTCCACAATGTGATGAGGTGGAGAATGACAACAAGAAGAATAAAAGCATAAATCGTTTCATGGGCTGGGTATTTGTCTATGATAACCCGGAAGTTGAGTGGTTTATTTGGTTATCGTGTAAGGTGAACCCTTGAAGTCACGTAGGTGTTTACCTTACTTGAATTAACCTGGTGTGTCCTTTAGGTTGAGTGATTGCATCCTCCTTAATACAAAAGCCCCCTGGCTGGCTCTGGAATACAGATTCAAAGCAAAAACTACTCGCTCGTAGCAACTATTTGGTCATTGGTCGAAATGTTGACCAATTGAAATGCTCAAAAACAGCACTTTTGCAATATTATCGCTAACATTATGACGGTGGCATAGTATCGGATTAGGTAGTAATGGATACATACCATGCGGATACAGGGAAATTGCTTTTGTACAATACATTTCCCGTAAGGGGAATGAAACATACTTGCGTAAGGTGAATATCTACACTGATTACTATACCAACCAAGCCAGGGAATACGCAGAGCACCGCCCTACATACCCTGAAGAATTATACAACTTTCTTGCAGAGCACGCTCCCCGAAACAGCAGGGTGCTCGACTGCTGTACCGGGTCAGGGCAGGCAGCATTGGAGCTCGCTAAGCGTTTCCCCAGTGTCACGGCAATAGATATTAACGAAGAACAGATCAATAATGCAGCAAGGCATGACAATATTGAGTACCGGGTAGCATCTGCTGAGCAAAGTGGCATGGACGCCAACAGCATTGATTTACTTACCGTCGCCACCGGCATCCACTGGTTGGATCTCGAAGAATTTTATAGTGAAGCCGACCGCATATTAACCCCGCAGGGTATTATTGCAATCTGGGGATATGGTGCCACGAGCATCACACCGGATATTGATGCTGTTCTGGACCAATTTACAGGAGTTACCCTTAAAGACTATTGGGATGATGTACTCTGGTTTGCGTGGAATAATTATAAAGGCCTTGCATTTCCCTTCAAGACAATTAGTGATCCTGGATTCAGGATAACCAAAGAACTTACGCTTGATGCTCTGCGGAATTACCTCTTCACCTGGACTACCTATCAAAGGTACATTACAGAGCGTGGGATAGACCCTTACGAAGAAATCAGGAGTGACCTTGAAGCTGCCTGGGGAGATCCCAACCAAAAAAGAACAGTGACCTGGACCATCACCATGAAGTTGGGGAGAGCCAACTTACAACCGCATGGCGTTACCGTTCGATGATCATTCCCTTTTGTAGAAATGTTGCCATCCCATTTTCTTGAGCGCCGACCTTATTTGGGATGCCCGTCCTTGCATAATCCCAGAGGTAAACTGGCTGGATAACACAATGGAAACGGCTTCTCGTAGCAGCTATTTGAAGATTGGTCGAAAATATGGGGAATTAACGCCCTGTAAATCACTTATTTGTAATTTCTGGTCTATCTTTGCCAGATACGGCCAGGGTGTCTGAGGACACCAGCTTGTTTAGATATACAAGTTTAGAATAGTCAAGGTGTCTTGTTCGCTATACTGGCTTTTGTCAGTCCCGCCTCTGGTGGATAAGACCTAAAAAAGATAGATTGAACTGAGAGGTAATACGGCCCTCCTCATAAAAATTGTAGTGGCAATGGTGGAGGTGGAACAATCCCGCATCCTTGTAAAAATATTGAGCAAAAAATTACAGACTAATCAAATCATTACTAATAATTAAAATCAACATTATGGAACATACATTTAGTAAAGAATCAATCACTTCGGCATTGTGCAATACAATGATTGAAAACGCATTTGCAAAGGCCAATGATTTGGGAATGGGAATTGCAGTGACCATTGTAGATGAAAGTGGAGTAACGAAAGCTTTTCATCGCATGGATAATGCCCCGTTTATTGCCAGCGATGCATCCCGCAAAAAAGCAATCACAGCGGTGGGGTTCGGAATGCCTACGGGCGACAGCTGGTATGGATTCATTAAGGATGACCCTATACTCATGCACGGTGCAGGCCAACTCAATGACTTTATTTTGCTCGGGGGAGGATCTCCGATCATGGTTAATGAAAAAATGGTAGGCGCTATTGGTATTAGTGGCGGCCACTATAAGCAAGATGAAGATTGTGTGAA
>DTRI01000064.1 GCA_012966015.1 Flavobacteriales bacterium
CGACCAGGTATGCTCTCTCATTAAAAATTACTATCTAGATTTAATAATTAAGTTACAACATAAGTAATATGAAAAAATTAGCCTCACTACTCACCGTTTTGGTCCTGCCTTTTATCAGCATTGCGCAAACGGATATTGCAGATGCAAGGACATTTACTATCGGAGCAACCATTACCGTTACAGGAATCGTTACGAATGGTTCCGAACTGGGTATCATTCGATATATACAGGACGGCAGTGCGGGCATAGCATGTTATCCGGGTACAGGTTCAGTGGCTTTTAACCCAAATCGCGGTGATAGCATCACAGTAACGGGTACGTTGAAAGAATACAACAACCTATTGGAAATAGATCCTATTACCAGTGTTACCATCAATTCTACTGGAAATGCCTCACCTACCCCACTGGTAATTACACCCAACGGACAGGATGAGACGACCGAATCAGAATTGGTGCAAATTGACAATGCCGTTTTTGCCAATGGAGGAAGTACTTTTTCAGGAAGTACCAACTACGTTTTCACGGCAAGTTCAGAGAGTGGTGAGGTGCGAATTAACAACGCTTCTAACCTGGTTGGTACACTCATACCTGTTGCACCTGTGACAATTTTTGCTGTTGCTTCGCAATTTTTTACCACTTACCAGCTCTTGCCAAGAGATTTAAATGACATTGTTTTGGGATCTCCCCTATTTCTTACATCTGCACTAACGGCTTCAAATATTACAACCAGCAGTGTGGATTTGTCATGGACCACCAATGCAAGCGGTTCGAGTACAGTTAAGTATGGATTGACCAATGCTCTTGAAATTGGCGAAGTAAATGATCCAACAATGGTGAGTTCACATTCTATCTCATTAACTGGACTAACTGCCGCTACCTTCTATTATGTACAGGCGTATTCCGTATCAGGAGTTGATACAGCATTCTCCAATACCAAGATGATCTCTACTGAATCCAATTCAACAGGTCAGATCATTGCTTATTTCAATAATACAGTGGAAAATGGCGTATCGACTGGAACCAATGCAACGTATGTTGCCGATTTTCCGGATACGATTATCGCCTATATCAACAAGGCAACAAGTACCCTCGATATATGCGTGTACAACTGCAATAACCTAAATATAGTAACGGCGATTAACAATGCTTTTAATAACGGCGTAACTGTGAGATACGTGAGTTCATTGTCAACGCTGAATACTGGGTTGAGCAGCCTTGATCCGGGAATAGGTTTGCATAAGGGGAACAGCGTTGCGATAATGCACAATAAATTTATTATTGTAGATCGGGACGATGTAAACAATTCATGGGTACTTACAGGTTCAACCAACTGGACCACCAACAACTTGTATGATGACTATAACAACATGATTCTCATTCAGGATCAATCGGTAGCGAAGGCGTTTACCCTTGAATTTGAAGAAATGTTTGGAGATACCGGATCTACCCCGAATGCTGGTAATGCAAAATTCGGAGCCGACAAAACAGATAATACGCCTCATGAATTTATGGTTGGAGGAGCAGCTGTTGAAGTATATTTTTCACCTACTGACCTCACCACCAGCAAAATTGAAGCTGCTATTGAGTCGGCGAGCGCTAGTTTAGAATTTGGGTTATTGTCCTTCACTAAAAATGAATTGGGAACGGCGGTAAAAGATGCCCATGATTTGTTTGGCAATGTGAAAGGGATCATGGAGAATATAGGAGACCAAGGTGAAGAATATACATTCCTTACCGGTGCAGGTGTTCCATTACTCTCCCATCAGGGAGTGACATACGATTTTCATCATAAATACGCCATCATCGATCAAATGGACACCACCTCTGACCCATTTGTATTAACGGGCTCGCATAACTGGTCGACAGCTGCGGAAACCAAGAATGATGAGAACACTGTATTTGTTCACCGGGCCGATATCGCCAATGAGTATTACCAGGAATTCTTTGCCAGGTATTGCGAGCTGGATACAGCCTCGTGCCTGGTTTCGGGAATGCAGGTATCCGCTACCGCTGTCAGTACCAATTGTAATGGAGATTGTAATGGTACGGCCACAGCTGTGCAAGCAAATGGCACCGCACCTTTTACTTATTCGTGGAATGACCCCGCTGCACAGACCAGCCCAACAGCAACAGGGCTGTGTGCAGGTAATTATACAGTTACTGTAACCGATTCCTCTACTTCTGCAACAGCAACAGTAACGGTTTCAGAACCTGCAATTCTTGCAGTATCTATTACAGCTACTGGTGAAACATCTGCGGGTGCAGGAGATGGCACTGCAACGGCTGCCGCTACGGGTGGCACAGGAAGCTATACCTATAGCTGGAATTCGATACCCGTGCAAGCCAGCGCTACGGCCACCGGGCTATCACCGGGAATTTATATAGTAATGGTAACAGATGCGAATGGATGCACCTTTTCCGCCTCCACTTTTGTGAACGTGTTTGGATGTCCTACAATTACGGGTACAGTGTCATCAACAGATGAAACTAATGCGGGGGCCAATGATGGAACTGCAACTGTGGTACCCAGTGGAGGAACCTCACCTTACACATATAGCTGGAACAGTGTTCCTGCACAGACCAACGCAACGGCAACGGGGCTGGCCGGCGGCAATTACGAAGTGATCATTGCAGATGCGAATAGCTGCGGTGGCATTGTACAGGTAACGTTGGCTACTTTAGTGGGAATAAGCCCCAATGCGGATAAAGTTGACTTTAAGTGCTATCCAAATCCAACCAATAGTAGTGTGTTCTTCATTGAATCTGGTGAGCTGATATCACGTATTGAGGTGTATAACCTGAAGGGTCAACTCCTGTATGGTGTGTCTGGAGCAATGCCCTTGGAAACTATTCAGATAAATCTTAAAAATGCCCCTGCAGGAATTTATCTGGTAAAGGTGAAGTTTGAGAACGATCAAGTAGAAACCAGGAAGGTCGTTCTCAGATAAAGACTACGGGCAATTTTTCTGAACAACCTCCTGGGCCTGTTCATTTCCTTTGTCGGCTGCCGCCTTAAACATGGCGCAGACGATTGCGTGGTTTTCCTTGTTATAGCCCTCAACATCTGCGCTATCCTTGAAGTAATCCGTATAAATTTCCACGAGCAGTTTATAAACTTCAGAAATAGGTATCATGGATTCGGAAGGATCGTGGTATCTAATGCAGTAATCCAACCTGTCAAAGACATCCTGCAGCTCTATTTGCCCCGTTTTAAATTGAATATAGTAACGTAGAAATATGTAATCTGCTTTATTGATATTGATCCGATAATTCGCAAAAAAGTTATCAAAGAAATCTATTTTCTTTTGATCGGGATCTAGTGGATTCGAAGGTACTTCAGGGATGAGCGGTGCAATGAGGTCCATTGTTTTTAATACCTGTTTAGACTTGCCTTCTCCGTGGAAAAATAACATAGCAGGGTAATAGTAATAGTTCGGGTTGTCATTTCCATTTGCCTTGGCCACATCCACACATTTATAAAAATGCTTGGCTGATTGCTTATAGTCCTTCATCATAAAGTACTTTTTACCCAATTTGTAATAGTACTTTTCGTCATTCTGAGCCCAGCTGCTCGAGCCAGCCAATAACAGTATTGCCAGAAGAGTCCGGCATGGTGACAGCTTCATCCATCTTTTTATAGCAGCTTGTAAATTCCGGGGCATGGGTTTAGGTATTAGGGTAAAAATTATACGTCACTATTTTTAGTCTTGCCTGGAACAAATTTAAATGCATTTTCCTGAATACGCTTAAAATGTTCGTCAGGTTCACTCCACGATGCGGTATTAGCTTTATCATTTAATGTGCCAATCCGCTCATTCTCGAGATCATAGATGACCATATTGTCCATATTTTCCAGTGCGGGATAATAAAAATGTGCTGTTACAAGGCTTTCTTCACCACTTGGGTTGCATATCTTATGCAGGATTCCATCAGGCTCAGGCATTAATTCTCCTCTTGTTCCCCTGGTAGTTTGACGCTCGCTAATCACGCCTTCCTTATGTATATATTCTACATTCTCAAATGAACCACGCAATACAGCTACATAACCCCAAAAACCACGGTGGTGATGAACCGCGCTGGATACGCTGGCTGGCCAATGAATAAGGACAACCTCAATCGGCATGAGGGTTAGGATGTTACGGGCATAATTAGCTGGGCTCGTGATTTCAGGAAGGAAGCTTTCATAATCAACAATAGTGAAGTCCATCTCCTCCAATAACCTCCCCAGCGCCTCATACTCCAATGGGCCATGGTGTTGCAATTTATTCAGTATTTCCTGCATCTGTTAAAATCCTGTGTTGTTTCTTGCTATAAATATATCATTATTTTTGAGTCACTATTATGGAGCAAAAGGACTTAGACAATATCTCATTAGGATTGGAGCTTCCGATCATGGAGTCATATTTCACTATTCAGGGTGAGGGATTCCACTCAGGCAGACCCGCCTATTTTATTAGAACCGGAGGTTGCGATGTAGGCTGTCACTGGTGCGACACCAAGGATTCCTGGCCTATGGAGGGGTACCCTATACTCAGTATTGAAAAGATTGTGGAGGAAACAATTGAATCAGGAGCTCTAATTGCCGTTATCACGGGGGGTGAGCCGGTAATGTACAACCTCGCTCCACTAACCGAATTGTTCATGAGCAAGAAAGTGGAAGTTCACATTGAAACTTCAGGAGCGTATGAACTTACAGGATTTTGGGATTGGGTTTGTCTGTCACCAAAGAAAACAGTGCCACCACATGCTGGAATTCATGAGCGGGCCAATGAATTGAAAATAATCATTCAC
>DTRI01000065.1 GCA_012966015.1 Flavobacteriales bacterium
GTAAATTAGTTTCTCAACATCGTTTTTAACACACGCTTCCAATACGTTGAAGGTACCAGCAATATTGACCTCAAAAGACGCTCGAGGAAATTCGTGACAGTGAAGCAACCACAGAGCCGCCAAATGAAAAACATAGTCGGCGCCTTTTACAGCGTGATCGAGAACATCAACATGTATTATATCACCTTCATGGTATTCAACCCGGTCATCCTGAAGTAGATGCTCAATATTTTCCAGTTTTCCCCTAGTAAAGTTATCCAAAATAACAAGTTGTCCAACGTCTTCCTGGACCAACTCCTCGACAATATGAGATCCAATTAATCCAGCTCCTCCAATCACGAGAATCTTACTATTTCTAATTTCCACTTTCGAAAAACTCTCTAATACTCGTCACAACAAGTTCGGTCTCTTCAAGAGACATTAATGGGGCTATCGGTAAGCTGAGAACTTCACCACACATAGTCTCCGCATTATTTAAACTTCCATCCTTAACACATCGCCCTTCAAAAACTTTCATCTGGTGTAGCGAGATTGGATAATATATCATGGTACTAATCTGTTTTTCTTTTAAGGCTAAATGCAATTGATCTCGACACCCATCGGTTACGCGAATAGTATATTGGTGGTAAACATGCTGATAGGTATCATAATATAAAGGTAACTTAATACTCGTCAAATCTTGCAATGCTCGGTTATAAAACTCTGCTATCCTGCGACGCTTAAGATTACACTCATCAATATATCGCATCTTCACCTGAAGTATACTCGCTTGAATCGTATCAAGACGCGAATTGTATCCGATATGTTCCACATTATACTTATCCTTCCCTCCATGCCTGAGTAACATTCTCACTAATTCTGCCAATCTATCATCATTGGTTGTCACCAAGCCTCCATCACCAAAACTACCAAGATTTTTGGTCGGGAAAAAGCTAAATGCACCGATTGTTCCAATACCGCCCAGTTTTTTTCCCATCCACTCAGCCCCAAAAGCCTGCGCCACATCTTCCAGTACAAACAAGCTGTATTGTTCAACAACATCCATAATTGTACTCATATCGCATGAATGCCCGAAAAGGTGAACTGGTAAAACACCAACAATACGATGCTCATCTACATGACCTGTCGATAATATTTCTTTGAGATGTTCAACATTGAGATTGAAGTCATTCGGATCGATATCAACAAAAAGGGGGGTTGCTCCAGCTCGAAGAATCGCATCTCCAGTGGCAGTAAAAGTAAACGAAGACGTAATAATCAAATCTTCTTCACTAAAAAATTCTTGACCACTTCTCTGAATTGCCAAAGCGCGCAGGGCAAGTACAAGTGCATCCGTTCCTGAAGCCACACCAATAGCATGCTTTGTTCCAAGATAAGATGCCGCACCTGCCTCAAACTGGCTGACCTCTGGCCCCATGATATACTGGGCTTTCGCGGCAACTGAGAGGAGCGCCTGATCCATCTCCTCCATTAGGTTGATATATTCTCGTTCCAAATTAAGAAAGAGAACCTGATCAGACTCTTTTTCACATCGATCTTTATAATACTCGACAAAGGCCCTCGGGGTAAACGTCCTGAATTGCTTTAATGAACTGGGAGAATCGGTAATTACCATTGCATCCGGACAGACGCGTCGCGCTGTTTCGATTGTTAAATAACTGTCCGTATCTAAAATTGCTAATGCATCCTCTCCTGTTGTAGCGATGAGCTGCAGGTGAGACATTACCTTTTTTAGCTTTTCTTTACTATATGTTATTCTAGGATGAGGTGTTTTTGCTAATTTCTGCTCAAGCAGGTGAGATAAAAGCGGGACTAAACCGGCGGGGAAAAAACCATACAGTTGGCAATTAGAGATTTTGTTAATAGCATATTCAACTGAAGTGTAATCCCCTGTTTCTAGTACATAATCAAGGATTACATTTACATCGAAAAGAACTTTTTCTGCCATAACTAATGCGGGACAATTTAACTCAATTCAGTCTGCATGATTCTCATTTATCTTAGACATCCTATTATTTTTCAAAATATATTCTGTCTGACTAGTACTGCATGAAGCAACCAAAGCGCCGTTACGTTTCTTTTGGAAATCCAGCTTATTCCCACTTTCGGACATCCATCCATGTTGCCTTGCTGGATTTCCATACATCAGGGCATATGGAAGAACGTCCCTAGTTACAACAGAGCCCGCTCCAATGAATGCAAACTCGCCAATGATAACTCCACAAATGATTGTTGCGTTTGCTCCGATCGTAGCTCCTTGTTTAACTAAAGTAGAACTGTACTCATCAAATTCTTTCGGATATGCACTCCTTGGGTTTATAACATTGGTAAACACTGCAGAAGGCCCACAAAAGACATTATCTTCAAGTGTCACTTTTTTAAATACAGAAACATTATTTTGGATCTTAACATTATTTCCAATTACAACGTCTGTATCAATGTAAACATTTTGGCCTATTACACAATCTCGTCCAATAATAGCCCCCTTCATAATATGCGAGAAATGCCAAACTTTAGTTCCCGAACCTATCGTAACCAGCTCATCAACATAGGACGACTCATGAACAAAATACGTCATATTCAATTGATCGCTATAATTCCTAAAGGCTCAATTTTCTAACCGGCTAGACCTACACATAACCTAAGTATCACCCATTGAAAATTTCACAGTATTTGCAAAACAAGGGTAGTCTACCCCATATCCAGTAAAATCGATTACCAATCAGAAGATTCCATCCCTAACTCATTAATTTAAGCTTAAATTTCCCTTCCAGTATCAGGACAATAATCAACCATTCCTCTTGCGTCGTTGCTTTATACGATGTGAAATATCCTCATGTGTAAGAAAATGGAGAAACGGGATACTCCGTTCTTTCATAAGTTCATCAAATTTTTGTTTCCAATACACAACACGGTCTTTACTGAGATATTTAGTTGGCAAATGTACTCCATCCGTCCATCGGTTACTATAATGTTTTAGGTATCCATCTAGATCGATATTTCCTTCAAAAGGCAACCCACTGTTTTTCATCTCTTGAATAATTGATGTACCTGGAATTGGACGAAAAAAACTGGCTGTTGATGCGTAAGGATACCTCTTAATAAATTCATACGTTTCATTCAATGAGTCTTCGTCATCTTCTGGGAATCCTACCATCAGGTTCAAATTTATGCCAATGTTATTCTGCCTTGCAACTTGTATTATCTCCTCAACTCGCCACGTTTGGTTATTACTTTTATTGCACGTCTCCATCACTCGATCACTAGCACTTTCCAGTCCCACGTATATCATCTCAATACCAGCCTTTTTACAAAGTGGAAGCAGATCCAAATTCCGGTGGATACTATCGATACGCCCCTGTACGCGCATCCATATTGGTATATAAGCCGATGCAAGTGCATCCAGTGTTTTTTCCAACCATTTCCGATTCAAAAAAAATTCAGCGGTAAGCAAATCAATAGCAGTTCCTTTCCAAAAGGCAACCTCATTTACAATTTGGTCAGCACTTTTCGAAGACCAAATAGAGTTTTGTGAGGGGCAAAAAGTACAACCAAAAGGGCATCCGGTTCCTACCGATACGATACGTTGCTTAAAATTATAGGGAGAACTCCAATAATCAAAACGACAAATGTCTTTTCGAGACTTTAAAAAGGAAATCCCATTACAAAAATGCTTTTTTGAACGAATATCTTTTTTCGAATACTGTTTAGGTCCTTGATAATCACTATCGCTAAAAAAGCCATTTTCTTCTAGTAAATCAATTGCAACTATAGGATCAGAATCGATCGCGGAAACCACGACGTCCACACCAGATTTAAATTGAATGTCCTGCTCGAATCCTTGTTGATTCCCAACTAGCAATGTTCTACACCCTACCATTTTAGCAACTTTTAAAAGTAAAATTTGTAATGAAACTAATTTCACGTTATAGAACACTGAACCGAATAACACGAAATGGGTATATTGACTAAATACTTCGGCATAAGAATCGGGCGTGTTTACAAATATTTCAGCATAATCACACTCATATTTACGCCGAATAGCAACTTGCGCTGTCCAAGGGGTACTGGAAAAAGACTGAGTAGCACTCTTATTGGGTTGACTACAACTCGGTTCCACAAAACAAGAACTTAACTTACACACCAACACTTTCACTTTACGATTCACTGTGAAACTCCCTCATTTCCATTTAAGGCGGATTTAGCAACAATTAAAGCCATCACAACCATTCCCATTTTCAAGCGATACAAATCCAACACTTCCTTCAATATTATCGCTTTGGTGAGCATTTCTCTTTAGCGGGAGCCGGAAACTTTCCGACGTGCCGACTCTTTTTCAAACTTTGTCACTCCCCCTCCAGTGCTTACCCACATGTTATCACTCTTGTCACGGTAAATCTGCTGAACCTGCATGCCGGTTAAACCATCCAGTAGATATGAGAAATTCTTGCCATCGTACTTGGCCAATCCTTCCTGACTACCAAACCACATTAAGCCATCCCAATTTTGATTGATGGCAGTTATGGTAGGACTGATCAGTCCACCAACAACTGCATAGCTACGCCAATTTCCTTTCCAGAAGGGTGCAATATGGAAATCCACCTCCAGATTTCGCCATCATATTGAAGTTCTTCGGCAGGCATTTTAGTCGTATGAACATCAGTCTCAGAATTGTAGCGGATGTAACCACCAAGGACAAACAAGTAGTATATTCGCCGTTCTCTGACAAATCAAGCCTGTATCACCCATTATTGGTGTAGGCAACACTGTTATTTCGTAAGGCCTCGACT
>DTRI01000066.1 GCA_012966015.1 Flavobacteriales bacterium
TTGTTTACCAGTTGATAAACTATCCCAGCCACTTATCCTTAACTTCTTACCAACTGATTAACTCATCTTGATTTATGTTGGTCTGGGACTTATTTTTACTAAATTATAGACTATGAAAAAACCAGCACTTCTACTCGTACCCTTGCTAGTATATGCCTTGACGTGTAACGCGCAAGAATTAACCAGCACTATTGAAAACGCACATGCCGGTCCGGTCCTCACCTTGGACCTTACAACTGACGAATTGACAATCCTATCAGGTGGGGCAGATGAACGTGGCTACACCTGGAACCTAAAAGGAGCAAGTAAAATAAAGGCTTTTGGCAGCCACAAAGGACCTGTGAACGGAGTTGCTTACAGCTCTAACAACAAACTATTTGTAACTGCAGATGGAGGTAAAAGAATGATTGTTTACGACGCGGAGCTGGGCAAGCCTAAGAAAATACTCACAGGCGCCAGCCCTATAACCTCAGTAGCATTTAATCCGATAAATGACAATATTGGCAGTGGTTATGAAGATGGAAAGGTCACAATTTGGGATGCTACTGCTGGTAAGCTAATTGCTACCTTAGAAGGCCACACAAAGAGCGCTACGGCGGTGAGTTTTAGTGCAGATGGCAAACGCATTGCAACCGGATCTGAAGACAACACCGTGAAAATTTGGGATGCATCCAATGGACAACTGGTAACCTCGATTAATGCCAATGTGGGTGGAGTGAGTAGTCTCAGATTTAGCCAGGATGGAAAGTATATTGCTGGTGGAGGTCAAAACAAAACTGTTTTCATGATAGATGCTTCTTCGGGAAACCTAATAGCCGATCATACAGAACATAAGGACAAGGTTACCGCTGTTAGCTTTAGCCCGGATGTGCAGTTTCTTGCATCAGCAGATGAAAGTGGAAAGATCATAATATGGGATGTGCAAACTAGAATGTCGCTTAAGGAATTGGAAGGCCATGCAGATGGAACCAATGATGTCATCTTTGGTGATAAGGGAACCGTGATGGTAAGTTGTGGCAATGATGGTCACATCAAAATATGGGACGTTACAGAGCTGAATATTGGAAAGAAGAAATTTACGGTTGGAGTACAAAAGCCTAAGCTGATTTGTTCGTCATTGGAGTTAAACGATAAAAATGGCAATGGCCTCATTGAAAATGAAGACAAAGCCACGCTGAACTTCAGGATAAAAAATGAAGGAAAAGGAGTTGCTTACGATGTAGTGGCATTGATTCAGTCTACAGGAATTGCAGGATTAAATTTTGAGAGTGAGTACTTCATTGGAAACTTAAGCGGTGGGAAAAAACAAAACGTAGAGATTCGCCTTTATCCTCAGGCGGATATGGAAACGACAAGTGGCACATTTACGGTTACTGTTAAAGAAGCGAATAGCTTTAATCCAGATCCTATTACTGTAAGCTTTCAATCTAAAGGTGCTGAGAGCTATAGCTATATAATGGTAATGGATTATAAATACAGCTCAGCTACAGGTAAAGCGGCGGTTGGTGCGCCAATTACACTTACAATGCAGCTGCAAAACACATCGGCAGGGCAAGCAAAGGACCTAAAGGTTATTTTTCTATTGCCAGCCAATGTAATGGCCACCAATAAATTATCCGAAACTATTCCGGTACTTCAACCCGGTGAGATGAAGGAAATATCAATGGAATTCTATGCCACGGATAAATTCACTGAAAAGGCCATGGATATCGGTTTAAAGATCGAAGGGGCAAAGTACACGAATATTGAAGACCTCGATCTGAAAGTAGCAATGAATGAAGAGCTTCCGGTTTCCAATTTAGCAATCGCACAAGTTTCAACTGGAAGTGAGGGCCAGCCTATGTACAGAGGAAGCGGAGATCCCTTAAAAGGATTAAATGTTTCCCGGGCATCTGGTATGCAGATTGGACAATACTACGCGCTGATCATTGGCATCGACCGTTATACAGGAACCTGGCCAGCGTTGGGTAATGCGGTAAATGATGCGAAAGCTGTTGAAGCTTTGCTCAAGTCAAAATACAAGTTCGATCACTTCAGGAAACTGTATGATAACCAGGCCACGAGAGAGGCGATCATATCAGAAATGGAGTGGTTGGTGGCCAATGTACAGCCACAGGATAACTTGTTTATCTATTATTCTGGGCACGGAGAGTATAAGAAAGAGCTTAACAAAGGATATTGGGTACCCTGTGATGCGTCAACGGCATCTACTTCGAAGTATATATCCAATTCAGACATCCAAACATTTATGGGTGGAATCAAATCGAAACATACGCTCCTGGTTTCTGACGCCTGCTTTAGCGGTGATATATTCAGAGGCAGCACGGTAATGGTACCATTTGATGATTCTGAGAAGTACTACAGGGAAGTTCATGCTTTGCCTTCTCGTAAGGCGATTACATCAGGAGGCCTGGAACCGGTAATGGACGGTGGCAGAGATGGGCATTCTGTTTTCGCGTACTATTTCCTTAAGGTCTTGAATAACAACAATAAGAAGTACATGGATGCGGGCCAACTCTATGACAAGATCAAGATTCCAGTCACCAACAACTCAGAGCAGTCACCTAAATTTTCACCCATCAAGAGTGCAGGTGATGAAGGTGGGCAGTTTATCTTTATAAAGAGATAGATAAAGCACTATTGTCGATCCATATAGTGCTAGTCATTGCTGAAACATCGCATTTCTAAGTAGTTTACATTAATTGGTATGGGTGACAAGGGACAGGTAATTATTTTTCCCTCGACCCTTTTCCCCTGTCCCAAGCATCATTTTCTAAAGGAGCACTAAGCTAAGGGTAGGTAGATCTTATTTAAATGCTTCTTCGACCTTACTGATACTTTTTATCCAGCATGAAATTTGCTGGAATTTTCGGGGTAATATCTCTGTAAAACGCTGAGATCTCCCGCATATCTGCTTCTATATCTCCTGATGGTTGGATCAACTTGCCTACACCTGCAATCTTGTTCTTATAATCCAGATAACCGCATACTATCGGAACCTTTGCATTCATGGCCACATGATAAAATCCAGTTTTCCACTCGTCTCTTGGACTTCTGGAGCCTTCTATGGCGATTACAATGAACATTTCTTTCTCCTCTTTATATAAGTTGGTCATAGCATCAACCATGCTTATCCTGTCTGATGAGCCATCCTTAGGACTTCTGTCAATACCTATAGCACCCAAAGGGCCAATCAGATAATTTAGGGGAAATCTCAACCACTCTTTCTTAAGCGTAAACCGTATCGGCGCTCCCATTTTTAGAAATGCTGCTATCAGGAATACGCCATCCCAGTTAGAAGTGTGTGGAGCGGCGAGCATAACGCATCTGGTTATATTGTTCTCTTTTAAAAGGGCGTCGTCGAGCTTCCAGCCCTTAAAGAAAAATATCAATCTGAATATGATTCTGAGCATACCTTAGTGTTTATAGATCAGCTAGCTTGAACTTGTCTTTTATCCTCACACCTTTTTCCGTATGCTGAACCGTACAGCACTCAACATCTGGATCGTGTTCAAAAAACAGCACCTGTTCTTCGTCGGCAGCTCTCTGAAGGAATTTTTCTTTTTCGCCAATGGTAAGGAGAGGGCGCGTATCATAACCCATCACATAGGGAATGGGAATGTGTCCGTGCGTGGGCAATAGATCCGCCACAAACACCACTGTTTTGTCCTTGAAGGAAAGGTGGGGCAGCATCTGTGCTTCAGTATGCCCATTGACAAATAGCACATTCATACAATCCAATACATTCTCGGTATAATTTCCCTCGCCATCTGGCGTGGTCACGTGGTTGAGCTGTCCGCTCTCTTCTATGGGTGAGATATTTTCCTTTAGAAAGGATGCCTTCTCCCTCACATTAGGTATACCGGCCCATTTCCAGTGCAGCTCATTGCTCCAATATTTTGCGTTCTTAAAAGCCGGTCTATAGCCACTTTTGTCATTATTCCACTCAATACTGCCACCACAGTGATCGAAGTGTAGGTGAGAGAGAAATACATCCGTTATGTCACCACGGCCAAAGCCATGTTTTGCCAGGGATGAATCTATGCTGTCGTTGCCATACATATAATAAAAGCCAAAGAACTTCTCCGATTGCTTGTTGCCCATTCCATTGTCTACGAGGATAAGCTTGTCCCCATCTTCTATGAGCAGACAACGCATGGCCATTGAGATCATGTTGTGTTCATCAGCGGGATTGGTTCGCGTCCACAATGATTTGGGAACTACCCCGAACATAGCACCGCCGTCGAGCTTGAAATTACCGGCGTTGATTGGATAAAGATTCATAACAATGAACTGTGTAAAAGTGTAAGTGTCGAACAAAAATATCAATTAATCTCAATGTTACATTTGTGTGAACCAGCCATTATATTATGAACGTACATTTCATAGCCATCGGAGGAAGTGCCATGCACAACCTCGCTATCGCCTTACACGAGAAGGGTGAGGTGGTTACCGGATCGGATGACGAAATATTTGAACCCTCAAAGTCACGGCTGAATGACCACGAATTATTACCGAAAGAGATGGGATGGAATGTAGAAAATATACATGCGAATCTGGATGCAATAGTGCTGGGCATGCATGCACGCGAAGATAATCCGGAATTATTGAAAGCAAAGGAACTCGGCATTACCATCTATTCTTATCCGGAGTTCTTGTACGAACAAGCCAAGGATAAAAAACGGGTAGTGATAGGAGGGAGCCATGGAAAGACCAGTATTACCGCCATGATCTTGCATGTACTCCATCATCACAACATCGACTGCGATTACATGGTGGGCGCACAACTGCAGGGTTTTGACACCATGGTGAGACTGACTGATGCAGCGCCTATCGCCATCTTTGAAGGAGATGAATACTTATCATCACCCATCGACAGAAGGCCCAAATTTCATCTCTATCAGGCTGATATAGCTCTAATTAGTGGCATTGCATGGGATCATATCAATGTCTTTCCCACATTCGAGAATTACCTGGATCAATTCAGGATTTTTGCCCAGCAAATTCCTGAGGGCGGAGCATTGATATACTGTGACTTAGATGAAAATGTTCTGGATATATGTCAACATTCGGATGTACAGGCAGCGCTTTATGCCTACGGACTTCCAGCACATGAAATTGTTGATGGCCAAACCTTCTTGAAAGTAGAGAAAGGCGAGGCAATTCCGTTAGATGTTTTTGGGGATCACAATCTCGCTAATATGGAAGGGGCGCGTATGGTCTGCCAGCTGTTGGGAATTGAATCCAAGCAATTTAGAGAGGCCATCACCTCCTTTAAAGGCGCTTCTAACCGCATGGAGCTGGTTCACAGGTCTGAGAATCTCGTCATGTACAAGGACTTTGCCCATTCTCCTTCAAAAGTTACAGCAACCACCAAAGCGGTAAGGCAACAATATCCTGAACACAATTTCATTGCCTGTCTGGAACTGCACACGTTTAGCAGCTTGAATGAGGAGTTTCTGTTGGAATACAAAGGCGCCATGGAAGCGGCAGATGTGGCCATGGTTTATTACAATCCCCATACCATTGAACACAAAAAGTTAAAGGCCATCACCGAGCAACAGGTAAAAGAAGCCTTTGGGCGAGAAAACCTTAGTACGCTCACCGAATCTGATAAAGTTGTTCTTTTTCTGAAGGAGCAAGAGCTCGATAATGCAGTCATACTGATGATGAGCTCAGGCAATTTTGATGGGATTGAGCATATTTCCTTGTTCAATGATTTGGATGCTTAGCAGTTATGTACACTTCGGCTCCTTCCGTGAAAGTTCTTGCACATTGAGTGGAGCTGAAGGCGCATTAAGCAACCCCGCTTCCTTGATTCAATAAAATATTCTTCCTATATTCATGCTTTTCTAACTCAGCTATCTATGAAATCTCAAAGAAGAGAATTCCTCAAAAAACTAAGCCTCGCAGGGGCCACATTTTCAGCGGCTTCGCTGATCGATCCGGTGTATGCGGCTGAGTTAAAAGAGGAGCTCAATAAAATAAAGGACCTCTCTCCTGAAGATGCAGCCCAGGATGAAAGGTTTTGGAAATTTATCCAGCAGTCCTATACAGTTTCAGCTACGATCACAAATTTGAACAACGGAGGGGTAAGCCCTCAGCCCAAGGTAGTACAGGATGCCTTTGAGCGTTTTAATAGGTTGAGCAATGAAGCTCCCTCATATTACATGTGGCGTATTCTCGACAATGGCCGTGAACCCATACGCCAAAAGCTGGCGCACCTGGCGGGTTGTGACCCTGAGGAGATTGCGATTAACAGAAATACTACGGAAGCATTGGAGACCATCATCTTTGGCCTTCCTCTGAAGGAAGGAGACGAAATAGTGCTTTCAAAATACGACTATCCCAACATGGTGAACTCCTGGAAGCAACGGGAGAAGCGTGACGGCATTGTGTTGAAGTACATTGACCTGGATATGCCCATGGAGGATGACAAAGCTATTGTAAAGCGATTTGAGGCGGCATTTACCGCCAAGACGAAGATTGTGCACATCACGCACATGATCAATTACACCGGACAAATCCTTCCCGCCAAAGCAATTACAGCCGCTGCCCACAAAAAGGGAATAGAAGTAGTGTTAGATGGAGCGCACACCTTTGCACACATTGAGTACAATTTAAAAGACATAGACTGTGAATACTTCGGTACAAGTCTGCATAAATGGCTATGCGCCCCCTTCGGAACCGGCTTTATGTTCGTGAAAAAGGAAAAGATCGCAAGTATGTGGACGATGTTCTCCAATGACAATCCCATGAGCGATGATATCCGCAAATTTGAGTTCTTGGGTACAAGATCATTCCCAACAGAACAAGGAATAGGCAAGGCTTTCGACTTTCATCAATCTATAGGTAGCAAACGAAAGGAAGAGCGATTGCGTTATTTGAAAAACTATTGGGCAACTCAGGTAAAGGACGTCCCCAGGGTAAAAATGTACACTTCATTTGATGCAGCGTATTCATGCGCACTCTGCACTTTCGGCATAGAGGGCATGGATCCCAAAGACATCAATAAGTTCTTGTTTGACAACTACAAAATCCACACCACGCCTATCGAACACGAGACCGTTCATGGTGTGCGGGTTACGCCACATGTGTATACAACCCTTTACGACCTGGATAGGTTGGTGAAGGCCATTAAGGAAATGTCAGCTTAGTATAAATTGTAGTTTTGTAGTCCATAATTAACATTTTAAGTTTTGAGTGATTTCGCAGCATTAGGTATAAGTAAGAATCTTATCAAGGGATTGAAGGAGCTGAATATTATTGAACCTACCGAGATTCAACGAGAGGTAATTCCATTACTGTTGGAGGGTAATGCAGATCTGGTAGCTCAAGCACAAACCGGAACAGGTAAAACAGCGGCCTACGGATTACCGTTGCTCCATAAAATTGATTCCACGAAAACGCATGTTCAAGCGCTAATTCTTTGTCCGACACGAGAATTGAGTCAGCAAGTAGCAAAGCAACTATTCAGGTGCACAAAATACACGGAGAAAATATTTTCAGAAGCGGTATTTGGTGGGCCCAACATTGAACGACAAATATCCGCGCTTCGACGACCTACTCAAATTGTTGTTGCAACACCGGGTAGGCTAATTGATTTGGTAAATCGAGAGGCTGTAGATCTGACGCATGTTAAAACTGTGATACTGGATGAGGCTGATGAAATGCTGAGTATGGGTTTTAAGGAGGAGCTCAACCGAATACTTGGTTTTTTAGAGAATATAGAATGCAAATGGCTCTTTTCTGCTACCATGCCCCAGGGTATAAAGCAGATTGTAAATGAGCACTTGTCTGAAGAGGCTTACAAAATTGAAGTGAGTGGGAGTAATGTTGTGAACAGGGATATTGAACATCAATATCTGCTTTGCGAGGAGCATGAGAAGTTCAATGTGCTCATGCGGCTTCTGTCATCGGAAGATGAGAATAGAGGCATCGTCTTTTGCAAAACAAGGTCCACAGCACGCAAACTAGCGAAGCAACTGATCGCAAAGAATATAGCGGCGGATGCAATTCATGGTGACCTAAAGCAAATTGAGCGTGACAAAGTAATGCGGGCCTTTAGAAATGAGAACCTACGAATATTGGTGGCTACGGATCTTGCGGCTAGAGGGCTGGATATAGAAGCATTAAACTTTGTAGTCCATTATCAATTGCCAGATAAGGATGAGTATTATACGCACCGTAGCGGAAGGACAGGGCGGGCCGGCAAAGAGGGTATATCCTTGTGTTTGGTAACAACTTCTGAGAAGCAACAGCTCTTTCATTACGAAAAACTGCTGCGTATTTCATTTACTCAAATTCGACAGGGTTAGTATTTCAATAAGATCGTCATTGCGAGGAGTTTTTACGAAGGAAAAATGACGAAGCAATCTCTACCTCAAACCCGCACACCGATTATACACACATCATCAATCTGATCTAAGTTGCCCTTCCACTTTTCAAAGACCTCTTCAATCAGGCCCTTTTGCTCATTCATGGCGTATGACTGCATGTTCAATAGCAAGTGTGGAAATGTACTCAATAACAGGAAATCTTGACAATAAGGTGGCGGCGAGCTCAGGAATAATACAGGCATGTATTTCAATCCGTTTAGGAATCGTCTACTTATATTCCTAATTCCCTTTGTAATCCACCACATTCTCATCACAAACCACCGTTTTCTAAATCAAGGTGGTATTACACTATTGAGTAGCGTAAATATGCATGAACAACGCAGTAATTAATAAGTACCCACCCATGCTTTGCAAGTCTCTTAGTTTTATCTTGCCTACACCGCTTCTGTTTTCAGTTGCATATGGAGATGTTGTTTATTGGTGGATTTTGAACGACAAGGGAAACCTACGCAAAGTGGAAGAAACCATTGTATCAGAATATACAGAGGGATATATCAATAAGTTCTATCGCTGGGTGCTGCTGAATGGAAATAATCTATCGGATACCATTTATCAAAGCTGTAAAAGCACCAGAGATAGAAACGAAGAAATTATCGATGATTTAGGCATCTTTATTACCATCGAACAAATTCATGATCCGGGCCCCGGTTACGCGGTTCCTCTCAACCTTGCTAGTCCCGTTCAAAAGGCCGTGCTAGCCGGGGGCCCCAACCCGGATCCGAACAATGGGTTTTTGGAATCTTCTATGACTTTTTCCAACCCCAACCAACGTTGGCTCTCTGGAGTTGCAGATGTCGATGTCCCCAATGCAATGAACTGGATTCGTTCAGGTACCGCGCTTAATCCTCCGGGACAACGAGATTATTTTATTGATGATAATCCCATAGACGAGCATGGGGCTTTTGAAAATATCATTGGCGGAACCTGGGCACCATATCGCCTGGCTTCAAATGACATGAATGGTCCTGCATTTTCCTACACCAATAATGACAGGGCTCAACTATCTGATCTCGCGAGTGTGGATATGATCATCACAACGGACAGATCTAAGTGGACGCGGGCTGTTGTGTTGGAAATGCAGGAAAACCCGAAATATACCCGTCCAATAGGCAGTAACGTATCTAAATTGGGCGTCCGGGCCCACCTGTCTGTTGATAAAAATGGAAAAACTGTAGCTGAAGGAAGCGGCTCTGCCAATGATGATGGCTTTGACACCGGCATGGGTTGGTTCCCCGGCTACACAGTTAACATCGAGACTGGCGAATGACTGAATATTATGTTTGGAGAGGATTCGTATCTCGTCAATGGCAACGACATGGTTTGGAATCCAACTTTTCATTTAAGTTCAGAAATGGGCAACATAGCCATTGAAAATGGATTGGGTCAACCCGGTGCTGATGACATTCCATTCTGGGCCGGAGGTAAGCACTTCAATTGCAAGCGGTGGTTACCTCATCCACGTTCATGCTCCTGACATAGGCGAAAAGGTGGTAAAGTGGTTTGGCGCTTTACGCCCAGTGGATTTGGATTCGTTTTAAAGCCTGAGCTCCACGATAATTCCCCCTAGAATCTTACTATATTTGCCTTCCCGAAAAAGAAGGAGTATGGATATTAATCACAACAAGAATGAAGATGTGATGAGGCAACTCATCGCTAAGATGAACAAGAAGCTGGACGAAATTCATTTGGGTGGTGGAAAGAAAAAGATCGATAAGCAACATGATCTTGGCAAACTTACAGCCCGTGAGCGAATTGATTATCTGATAGATAAAGGCAGCCGTTTCTTTGAAATCGGTGATTTCGTAGGTGAAGGAATGTATGATGAATACGGCGGTTGCCCTGCCGGAGGTGTTGTCATAGGTATCGGTTATGTGAGTAAAAGGCAGTGCATCATAGTTGCCAACGATGCCACAGTAAAAGCCGGGGCCTGGTTTCCGATTTCAGCTAAAAAGAATTTACGTGCGCAGGAGATAGCCATGGAGAACAAACTGCCAATCATCTACCTGGTAGATAGTGCAGGTGTTTTTCTGCCTCTTCAAGGGGAAGTTTTCGCCGACAAAGAGCACTTTGGAAGAATATTTAGAAATAATTCTATCATGTCGGCCAATGGAGTTATTCAGGTGTCGGCAATTATGGGAAGCTGTGTTGCTGGAGGCGCCTACCTGCCGATATTATCTGATGAAGCACTCATAGTAAACAAGACTGGCTCAATATTCCTGGCGGGTTCATACTTGGTAAAAGCTGCTATTGGCGAGGACATAGGCAACGAAACACTGGGCGGCGCGACAACGCATTGCGAAATTTCTGGTGTGACAGATTACAAGAGTGATGATGATAAGAGCTGCCTGGACTCTATCCGGAACATATTTGATAAGATAGGTGCGTTTGAAACGGCTGGTTTCGATAGAGCAGAGAGTTTGCCACCCAAAGAAGATGAAAAGCAAATAATGGGAATTATCCCTGATAGCAGGGTAAAGCCATACGAAATGCGTGAGGTGATTTCTCGTCTTGTTGATGAATCAAAATTTGAGGAGTACAAGGCCAAATATGGCCAGTCTATAGTTTGTGGATTGGGCCGCATTGAAGGTTGGGCGGTTGGCATTGTGGCCAATCAGCGCATGATGGTAAAATCAAAACAAGGTGAAATGCAAATAGGAGGTGTCATCTATTCCGATTCAGCCGATAAGGTAGCCAGGTTTGTAATGAACTGCAACCAAAAGAAGATTCCACTCGTATTTCTGCAAGATGTAACAGGATTTATGGTTGGATCGAGGGCTGAACATGGTGGAATCATAAAAGATGGCGCAAAGATGGTTAGTGCCATGGCGAACTCGGTGGTACCTAAGTTCACGGTGATTATCGGAAACTCTTATGGCGCCGGAAACTATGCTATGTGTGGGAAAGCCTATGACCCCCGATTGATTGTTGCATGGCCCACAGCTCAGATAGCGGTGATGGGAGGGGAGCAAGCTGCGAAAACACTCTTGCAGATAGAGGTTAGCTCTTTAAAAGCTCAGGGAAAGAAGATTTCAGCTGATAAAGAAGCAAAGATGCTTAAGACAATTAAAGACAGGTATGATGAACAAACCTCACCATACTATGCAGCCTCTCGTTTATGGGTGGATGCGATCATCAACCCTATGGATACACGCAAAGTTATTTCAATGGGTATAGAAGCAGCTAATCATGCGCCAATAAAAGAGGATTATAAGGTTGGCGTTATTCAAACTTAATCATGGAACCGCATACTTACAGCATTCCGAATCATTTTGTTTACAACATTGTCAAGTTTCACTTAATAGTTACAACAGATAATTTATATTTGCCGGCTTTATGAACATTAATTATAAATATTAGCAATGACAGATTCTAGCGACTTAAATGAATCAATTGGTGAGGACGGGGAGCACCTAAGTCCTCTGTTTCCATCTGGAATAAAAAACTTTATTATTGATATAGATGGTACGATTACCGAAGATGTGCCTAATGAAGAACCGGAGCGAATGGTTACCTGTGTACCTTTTCCAGATGCTTTAGCAACTATCAATAAATGGTATGACCAAGGTCATATCATTACTTTCTTAACTGCAAGAACCACAGAGCATTATCAAATTACACACGATTGGCTTACAAAGCATGGATTTAAGTTCCACGCCCTAATGGTGGGAAAACCAAGAGGGGGTAACTATCACTTTATTGACAATCACATCATTAAGGCAACACGTTATCATGGAAAATTTACTGAGTTAACGGAAAAGAGTGTAACAATAGAGGTGTTCAAGGATTAGATTGGAATTGTTTAGAAGATTATTCGTACTCTACAAGCTCGAATCCCAGATCACATAGAGAGCTAATATCTTCTCCTATCGTAACCATATCTTCGTCGTTTTTCTCGTATTGCCAGGTAACCAAGACGGTACAATTTCTTTCCTGGTGAATTTTGAATTCTTTGAGTATGCCTAATAGCGCAATAATTGAAGAAGTATTCACATATGAAAACTTGATATCGATTGTGATATTGGAGCCTTCCTCCGGGCTATATTGCTTTACCCAGTTCATTATTGTTATATAAAAGCTTATGGTGTTTGCAGGCATGGATCGGCCTGAGAGGCTCATGCTGTGCTTTTCAATATCAAAAGTAACTTTCGGCGTATTCTTGGTGCCCTCTATAAAATATCCTCCCACGTCTTAAAATGTTGAATACTCGAACTCAAGGCTTGTCAAACTGGCAAGGTCCTCTCCGGTTGCCAATATATCTTCATCATCAGACTGATGCTTCCAGTGAATTGACACAGCGCCTCCTCTTTCTTTGAGATCTTCAAATGATTTTAATATTTGTAATACACAAATAACTGAGGAGCTACTCACGTATTGAAGCATAAAATTCACCTCTATTTTCTTATCATCTTCAGGAGAGTAGCCATCTATCCACTCTAAAGCCCCTTCATAAAATCTTTCGGCATTTTCGGGGTATGACCTTCCGGAAATTTCAAAATGATTGTTGCCAGGATCAAAGCAGATTCTTGGGCTGTTCTTGCTCTCTGTTACTAAAAATTTGCTCATAATTTAGTTAGCACTCACCTTAATATCCATGTTAAAGAAAGTGAGGTCCTCATTTACTTTTTCAAAATTGAATTTTAAATTATTGTTTGATTTTAAAGCAATGGTTAGAATTCCCAGACCCGCGCCGCCCTTAATAGACAACTTTCCCATTGCTAAAGAATTCAGATAAACTTTTTTCAGTGCTCTTTCATTCAAGGCTGTGACTTTGAGTAGCTTTGTCTTGATGTTTTCAACAATATTGTTATCAGCTAAGTTCGCTACGATCACTTTATAGTCTCCATTTTCCTTAGCAATAATAATAAAGCTTGTATCTTTTGCGGAGTCTGTGCGCGAAGCATGAATTCTAATATTTTGTAAGCACTCAACTACAACGGTAAAAATTCGTTTGATCAACATTCTGGGCTCCCCTTGGCTTTCCAATTTATTCTCAACCATCATCAGAATTGCGTCTACGCCATCTTCACTGAGATCACCAAAATTTGACAAGATAATTCTCTTGTCCTCAGCTTGTTTGTACTCGCCCTGAATCGCCTCCCACTTATCCTGACAAAAAGTTTTAACCATTCCCGAATTCATAACTTGACTCGTTGTTTATGAAGTTTTAAAATAAAACCTGTTAAACCTGAGTAACACCTACGCAATATTAACAAATATTTCTATTATTAAAAACCAGAGGCCTCCTGATGCCATAGTTTATATATCTTTGCTTGCTTTTTACGATTACTGTTTGCGTTGCATATAATTTAAGGCATGATAAAGATTACGTTACCAGATAACTCAGTTAAGGAATACGAGGGTGTTGTTACTCCATTAATAGTGGCCGCTGATATTAGCGAGGGACTTGCACGCAATGTGTTGGCAGCTAAAGTTGACGGCGAAACCTGGGATTCAAACAGGGCTCTGGATAGGGATTGTAATTTGCAATTGCTCACCTGGAAAGATGATGAGGGAAAGGCAACCATGTGGCACTCCTCTGCCCATCTAATGGCAGAAGCACTTGAAGCCCTTTATCCTGGCACTAAATTCGGCATTGGCCCTTCTATTGAAAACGGTTTCTACTATGACGTGGATTTTGGTGAGCATTCCTTCTCATCAGATGACTTTAAGAAAATAGAGTTGAAGATGCTTGATTTAGCCAGGGAAAAGAATGACTACGAGCGGCAGGAAATTTCCAAAAAGGAGGCCATCGAATATTTTAAGAATAAAGGTGACGAATACAAGCTAGAATTGCTTGAGGATTTGGATGATGGCACGATTACTTTTTATACGCAGGGTAACTTTACAGATCTCTGTCGTGGACCTCACATTCCCAATACCGCCACTATAAAAGCAGTAAAGCTCTTAAAAGTAGCTGGAGCCTATTGGAAGGGTGATGAGAAAAACAAACAGCTCACCAGATTATATGGCATCACTTTTCCAAAACAGAAAGAGCTTGCAGAACATCTTGAAATGTTGGAGCTGGCTAAGGAGCGTGATCATCGAAAGCTCGGAAAAGAACTGGAGCTCTTCACATTCTCTGAGAAAGTGGGAATGGGGCTACCCTTGTGGCTGCCCAATGGAACTATGTTAAGAAATCGCCTGGAGAACTTTTTGCGAAAAGCCCAGAAAGAAAGCGGATATGAAGAAGTTGTGACCCCCCACATTGGGCATAAGGACCTGTATGTTACCTCAGGCCATTATGAAAAGTATGGTGAGCACTCTTTTCAGCCTATTCAAACGCCTAGCGAAGGCGAGGAATTTATGCTGAAACCCATGAATTGCCCTCATCATTGTGAGATATACAAATCTAAGCCCAGGTCCTACAAGGATTTGCCAGTTAGAATGGCTGAGTTTGGTACTGTTTACCGATATGAACAAAGTGGTGAGCTGCACGGACTCATTAGGGTCAGGAGCTTTACCGTGGATGATGCACATATATTTTGTCGTGCTGATCAGGTGAAGAAAGAATTTTTACAGGTAATCGACTTAATTGCTTATGTATTCAAGGCGCTTGAATTTAAAGATTATACTGCTCAAATTTCCCTTCGTGATCCAGATAGTAAAGAGAAGTACATAGGAAGTGACGATAACTGGGAAAAGGCGGAACGAGCCATTATTGAAGCTGCCCAGGAAAAAGGATTAAATACAGTTGTAGAAACCGGTGAAGCCGCCTTTTACGGACCCAAACTGGACTTCATGGTTAAGGACGCTATCGGAAGAAGCTGGCAATTGGGCACCATTCAGGTGGATTATAACCTTCCCGAACGATTTGAATTAGAGTACAAGGGAAGTGATAATGAAATGCACAGGCCGGTAATGATTCACAGGGCTCCTTTTGGTTCTATCGAACGATTTATAGCCGTTCTGATCGAGCATTGTGGGGGGCGTTTTCCGCTGTGGCTAACACCTGACCAAATTGCAGTTCTCCCGATTAGTGATAAATACAATGCCTATGCAAATAAATGTTTAAAGTTGTTAAATAATTACGATATTTGCGGCTTCGTTGACGAGAGGAGTGAAAAAACGGGAAGAAAGATCAGGGATGCGGAGCAGAAAAAGATCCCTTTCATGATCATTGTTGGTGAGAAGGAAGAAGGCGAAAACACCATCTCTGTAAGAAAACATGGAGAAGGAGATTTGGGAGCATTTACGATTGATTCATTCGTTGAACTGATTGACAAAGAACTGAACATAAACAACTAAAAAGAAAGCAAAATAGCAATACGTAGAAGATACAAACCAAGGGCACCTCAGATTTCATTTGTAACGAATGAAAATATTAGCGTATCTGAAATTAGATTGGTTGGGGACGAAGTGGAAGCTGGAATATACGCAACAAGTACAGCTTTGGAGATGGCAAAAACTGCTGAGCTGGATCTGGTGGTTATATCAGAGAAAACGGATCCACCTATCTGTAAGATATTAGATTATAAAAAGTTTCTCTTTGAGCAAAAGAAAAAGCAAAAAAAGATAAGGGCTAACACGAAGAAGGTTATTGTCAAGGAGATAAGATTTGGGCCCAACACAGATGAACATGATTTTAACTTTAAATTAAAGCACAGTATTAAGTTTTTAGAGGATGGTGCTAAGCTTAAAGCCTTTGTGTTTTTTAAAGGAAGATCAATAATTTATAAAGAA
>DTRI01000067.1 GCA_012966015.1 Flavobacteriales bacterium
CAAGTGCTAGAACTATGTCTTATCTTTAGGTCAGAATAGTCAGGTTTCTTATACAACATACATGCGCTATTTATTGATAATGGTTTTCTTTTTTGTCTCTACTCTGTCAATGGCGGGAGTAGACAATTTTGCAATTGGCGCCCGATCTGCAGCCATGGCAAATTCGACAGTTATGCTGGCGGATATTTGGTCTGGACACCACAATCAGGCTGGCCTCGCCAGTGTAGAGCACATTTCAGGCGGAATATATTACGAGAACAGATTTGCTGTGAAAGAATTGGGATTAAACGCGGGCGTGGTCGTATTGCCGGTGAATCTTTGGGGCAGCAGTGTGTTTGGATTGAGCTTCTCTTATTTCGGATATTCCATGTACAACGACATGAAAATCGGACTGGCTTATGCCAAGAAGCTTGGTGAGCGATATTCTGTAGGCATTCAATTCGATTATTTAAGGACAAGCATTGGAGAGGATTATGGCAATAAAGGCACCGTTGCCGTTGAGGTCGGACTACAGGCAGAGCTTATTGATGACCTGTACATTGGTGTGCATATCTTCAATCCTACCCGCTCCAAGGCTGTGGAGTATGAAGTACAGGACGTCGTTACCACCGAAAGAATTCCTACTATCCTGAGGTTTGGCCTGAGCTACACTTTTTCGGAGAAGGTCATACTAACGGCAGAAGTGGAAAAGGACGTGTATGCAAAACCTGCTTTTAAGGCCGGAGTAGAATATAGAGCGATTAAGCAGCTATATCTAAGAGGAGGTGTGTCGTCATACCCGGTAAGTAGTTCTTTTGGATTTGGGCTGTATCTGGGCACATTTACGTTGGATTTTGCCGCCACCAAGCATCAAATATTAGGATATACACCTCAGATTTCCTTGTCGTATGCAATTAACACGAAATCAAAAGAACAGCCAACTGAAGTTGTAGAATAAATGAGGAGAACACTATTAGCCTGGTTGTTGATCCTAGCTGTGAATGCGGTTTTTGCACAAGATAAAAAGGACTTTGAGGCAGCAGAATTCGTTGAACAAATCGTAGAGTCCTTCCTGGATAATAACGAGGACAGCGATTTGGACTACGCTTCTCTCTGTGATGATTTCACAGATCTATACCAGCGACCCCTGAATTTGAATCACGCCTCCAAAGAAGACCTGGAAGGACTGTATGTCCTGAACGATTTACAAATCAATAATTTATTGTTACACATTGAGACTGTCGGGAAGCTGATGAGCATACTGGAGTTGCAATCCGTTAAGGGATTCGATCTGGAAACAATCAAAAACATACTTCCTTTCGTAAAGGTCAGCATGGAGTTTGACCAGCCCAGGCTAGTACCAAAGGAGATACTCAGCAAGGGAAAGCACGAGCTGTTTGTACGCTATACCAGGGTAATTGAAGAACAGAAAGGTTATACACCTCCGGATACCAACAATGATGGCTCGCTTACGAGCAGATATCTGGGTTCGCCAGACAAATTATACACTCGCTATAGATTCAAGTATGCCACAAATATCAGCCTCGGGTTTGTTGCCGAAAAGGATGCAGGAGAAGAATTCTATCAGGGAACGAACAGCGTGAATAATTGGTATGAATTCTACAAGGGCTTCGATTTTTATTCCGGGCATATATTTTTAAAAGACATAGGCCCGCTAAAGCACTTGGCGATTGGTGACTATCAATTGCAGATTGGACAAGGATTGAATATCTGGTCTGGATTCGCCAGAAACAAGAGTAAGACAAATGATGTTGTGGCCATCAAACGCAATGCTCAAATCCTTAGGCCCTATACTTCTGTTAATGAGAGTGATTTTTTGAGGGGTGTGGCAACTACATTAACATATAAAGGCATTGAACTAACGGGATTTTTCTCACAAAAAAGGGTAGATGCAAATGTCGCAATTGTAGACAGCTTATCTGAAGAGATTGAAGAGGTGTCTTCTATTCAGATCACCGGATTCCATAGAACTGAAGCAGAGGTGTTTGATGAGAAGTCGATTATAGAGCAATTGTACGGCGGCAGATTGGGCTACAGCAGAAGAAATCTTGGTATTGGATTAACGGTGGTCAATTCGGTGTTATCTACAGAATTGAACAGGAATTTGAAGACGTATAACCAATTTGAATTTTCCGCTAAGCAGAACTTGAATATGGGCCTGGATTACAGCTACGTATTCCAAAACATGAATTTATTTGGTGAAATTTCAATAAGCCAAAATGGAGGTCTGGCACAATTGTATGGCCTGATCATGAGCATGGACCCCAGGCTAACGCTAACAGCATTATACAGGGATTACCAACGCCAATATCAGTCAACATATGCCAAGGGATTTGGGGAAACCTCGAAAACATCCAATGAGAAAGGGCTTTATTTTGGCCTCGAGATTAAACCGACAAGGCAATGGACCCTACGATCGTACTATGACATTTTTAGCTTTCCCTGGCTCAGGAGCACTGCAGATGCACCATCTCGTGGGAACGAATTCTTAGTGGACCTGGCGTATAAGCCGAATAGAACAATAGACATGTATCTGAGATACAAGAATGAGCTGAAGCAGCAAAACACAAGAGCAGACGCAATAGGAATTGATTATATTGAAGACCGAAGGCGTCAATTGGTGAGATTCCACATCAATTATGGATTAACCAAGACCTTGAAGCTTCGAAACAGGGTGGATTTAGCGGACTATAGATTGGGAGACGACCCAAGAGAAAGCGGGTACATGATTATGCAGGATGTAATTTATAAGCCCTTGAAAGGGCCTGTTTCGGTAACTTTGAGGTATGCATTATTTGAAACACAATCGTCTAATGCGAGAATTTACATGTATGAACATGATGTGCTTTATTCTTCATACATCCACTCATTTGCTGGGAAAGGCGGCAGATTTTATGTTGTTCTTAGGTATAAGGTGAGACGAGGAATAGATATTTGGGTAAAATATTCTCAGCGTTATGATGTCCAGGCAGGAAGTATTTCCTTCATCGAGGGGGGAGATGTTATCGGATCGAGCCTGAATGAGGTAAATGGAGGAACGTATTCTGAAATTAAAGCTCAAGTGAGATTTAAATTTTAATCGTATACTTGAAAAATGCCACATGACCCCTATAAAATAATAACACCCGCCATACCGTCGGGGCCGGAGTATTTCTTTACTACGGACAGCGGCGTGGATTATGAGGTTAGATTTGGCAGAAAGCAAGACAATATCCTGGCGGCGTCAATAGTGTTTGGCGTGTTAAATGAAGAATTTGATCAGGATGAAGCGGGAGAGTATGTTGTGGTGAACCGTGGCGAAATGTACAGGGTAATGGCTACAGTATCCAAGACAATTCAGATGTATATGGAGCAACACCCCAGAATGATGTCCTACGAATTCACGGGCGAGAATAGACAGCATGAAGGTGATGGAACTACACAAATAACTGCGCGAACCAGAATGTTCCTTAGATATGTTGAACGAATATTTGGAGATGGCTGGAAGCCGATAATTAACGGCAACACCGTCACTGTGGTGAGAACATCAGCACGCAGATAAGAAGGAGGTTTATTTGACGGGCCTTATCTCAAATCCAACGGATTTTAGATCATTCCAGAAGTTTGGATACGATTTTGACGTTACCTCAGGATCTTTTATGTCCACGCTCGTGTGCATGAGGCCAAGAGGCGCGAGAGACATTGCAATTCGATGATCCATGTGGCTCCCCAAAACCGAAGCAGGGCTCGTTGGTTCTGGGTTCATCTTTGTTCTAACGGCTATTTCCGAAATCTCAATGAGCTCGACATCGAGCTTGTGCAATTCCTCCTGGAGCGCCGTGATTCTGTTAGACTCTTTGATCTTTAAGCTTTCAATACCCGTAAAGACTCCCGGCACCCTCAATGCGGCTGAAGTAACGATGATCGCTGGTGCTAAATCAGGGCAATCTGTGAAATCAAATCCAATTTCATGAGCGACTTCATTGGACTTGGTAAGCACTGCTCCTGAATCAGTGAACGTTGTTCGCACCCCTAACAGGCTAAAAACAGATGCTGCAATTGAATCTCCCTGAATAGAGCTCCCGGTTAGCCCTGTCAGTGTAATTTCAGCCTCCTTTGCCAGCGCGACCATTGAATACCAATAAGAGGCAGCACTCCAATCGGCCTCTACATCAATACTTGTTTCCCTGAAATGCCCTGGCCGGATTTTTATTTTATTGTTTTTCCATAAAGACTCAATTCCGAATGTATTCAACAGCTGTAAGGTCATTGAAATATAAGGCCTGGACGAAATTTTACCGCTAAACTCTATAGACAGCGGCCCTGATATTACAGGCGCAATTAATAATAAAGCCGTAATAAATTGGCTGCTGACTGATCCATCCAACACAAGCTGTCCGCCGTGCAGCGCGCTGCCTGTAATTTTGAGAGGCGGGTATCCTTTCGCGCCGGTGTATTCAATCTTTGCTCCGAGCTGTCTCAATGCGTCAACTAAAATGCCAACGGGGCGTTCACACATCCTCTCAGAACCACCCAGGGTATATTCTCCTGCACGCGTCGCCAGATAGGCCGTTAAAAATCGCATCACGGTGCCTGCGTCTTTGGCTTCTAATGCTTTATTCTGAGAGGCGAAAAGCTCCTTCAGAATGCTTGTGTCATCTGATTTGGATAAGTTGCTAATGGTGACCGGGCTGTTGGATAGCGCTTTGATAATGAGTAGTCGATTGCTTATGCTCTTTGAGGAGGGAAGCGACACGGCACCACGGATGGAACCGCTATCATGTGAAGCCCTATAGATCACGATAGTAATTTAGCGCTTCTGAAATAATTTTCGTCTCACAATGCTGGTCTATCTCTGCCGAAGCAATGCTGTTGAGCAGGGTAAAACTGATGTTCGAATTCACGTTCTTTTTATCGTGTCTCATCAATTCAATTAGCGTTGAGTCATCGGGGATTAACAGATCGCCTTTTTCGAAGATCCGCAGAAGGGCCTGTGCTATTTGATCGAGCTCAGCTGTGCTGAGATTCAAAACCCGAGATGAAATATACGCTTCGCAGATCATGCCAATTGCTACGGCCCGGCCATGGCTGATGGGTAGCTCGTCATTCTTGAGAGCGTGCGCTTCTATGGCGTGACCTACCGTATGCCCAAAATTCAACAATTTTCTCAATCCCTGCTCTTCCGGGTCCTTCAAAACGATATCATTTTTGATAATCAGGGATTTTTGGATAAGCTCACGCCATGTGGATTCACTGTAATTTGAAAAATCAGAATGATTGCTTATTGCTGATTCCCATAACTGCTTATCTGTAATGAGCCCATATTTGAGAATCTCTGCATAGCCCGATCTGAGCTGCTCATGGTCCTGTGTTTTCAGGTATTCAGGAAATACGAAAACAGCTGCTGGGCACTTAATCAAGCCCACCTGGTTCTTAATCTCTAAAAAGTCAATGCCTGTTTTGCCACCAATGGCTGCATCTACCTGACCCAATAGCGTTGTGGGGATATTGATGAAATCCATACCCCGCTTAAAGGTAGAGGCGGCAAAACCGCCCGTATCAGTAATAACGCCACCCCCTAAATTTATTAAGAGCGAATGTCGGGTAGCGCCATTTTCTTGAAGAGTTTTCCATATTTGGATAACGGTATCGATGTTCTTGCTGGCCTCCCCCGAAGGAATCCGTATGATAGAAGCATTTGCGAGCGAGGGCGCCTTTTCGATCAGTGCCGGAAGACAGAATTGCTCAACTTGTGCATCGACAAGAATGTTAACAGACGCGTATGTCTTTGCCCCTAGATTTATGAATTTCGAAAAAGCACGCCACGCATCCGTTCCATGGAAGATGCTGTACCCATTAGCCAGTATGCTTTCGGATGAATTTGACATGCCAAAACTTCGTATTGCAAATAAACGAAGTAATGCAATATAAACCCACTTGAACCTGTGGACGCTGCGATTGTTAATTCAGCTCTTTTGTTTCATTAACAATTATATTTGCCCCATGGTTTCATTTGACAATACGGAGATAGCTTTTTCGGGTAAAAGTGATGGCGACCTAAACCGAGCGTACTTACTTTTTAAGCTCATTGGCAACAATAGCCTGGTTAATTTAGGCAAGACAGCCACACAATTGGCAATACGTCTGTATTTACCAATAGAGGGAATGGTAAAGGCGACCATTTTTAAGCAGTTTTGTGGAGGTACGGATCTAAAAACCTGTGACAAAACTATCAATGAGCTTGCAAAATTTCATATTGGCACTATTTTGAATTATTCTGCAGAAGGCAATGAAACGGAGAAAGATTTTGCCCGGGCATTGAACGAGGTGCTCTCGACAATAGACCTCGCAAACCAGAATCCGAAAATTCCATTTTGCGTATTTAAGGTAACGGGAATTGCTAGATTTGGTTTGCTGGAAAAAGCATCAGCCCATTCAGAGCTCAGCGAATCGGAGAAGCAGGAATATGAATTGGTCGAACAGCGGGTAGATAAGATCTGCAGGAAAGCAGAAGAGCTGGGCGTGAGGGTGCTTATCGATGCTGAGGAAAGCTGGATACAGCAAGCGATAGATGATCTTGTTACGAACGCAATGCGAAGGTATAACACACAAAAGCCGTTGATTTACAATACCGTTCAGATGTACAGATCCGATCGGCTGCAGTTTTTAAAAAGCGCAATCGCAAAGGCTGGGAGCGAGAACTATTTTTTGGGCATCAAGCTGGTAAGAGGAGCTTATATGGAGAAGGAGCGAGAGCGCGCAGCTGCGAAAAACTACGACTCTCCTATTCATGCCACTAAAGAAAACACGGATATCGACTACGCAAGCGCCCTGAAGATATTGGTTGAAAACAATGCTTTTGTTGCTACCTGTGCCGGAACACACAATGAAAAAAGCTGCCAGGACCTAATCAATATGATGGAAAAGCAGGGAATTGACAAAACGGATAGATCTATTTATTTTGCGCAATTGTTGGGCATGAGCGATCAGATAAGCTACAACCTTGCCAGTGCAGGATTCAACATCGCGAAGTTTGTGCCATATGGCCCCGTGAAGGAAGTGATTCCATATCTTATCAGGAGGGCAGAGGAAAACACCTCTATAGCGGGCCAGATAAGCAGAGAGCTATCCCTTATCATGCAAGAGAAAAATCGGCGCAAATCAAATAATTAATATTATTAGCAGCAAACTACATCTGACTCTTAGAAAAAATGCGTTTATTCTGCGAAGCATTTTAACAAGCTTCGATCTGGCGGCCTACTACGTTCTATGGATTAAAGCATTGCAGCTTCTTCTTTTGCCACTAGACCTTATTTTAAGTCTTCTGGAAAGATTACTCCTGCCAAAACTCGATACCTCAGATCAGCCTATAGTCTTTGTGGTGGGCATACACCGCACCGGATCCACTTTTGTGTCACAGGTGCTCGCAGACTGTTTTCCTTTTGCGCTGGTGGGCAATCACAACACGCTATTTCCCAGATCAAAATATTTTATTCATCTGCTTTTGAAGCAATTTTACAAAAAGGGAAGATTTAAAAATAGAAGCTACAAAAGCTACTATGGAATTTCGCGGGGGTTTTACTCCATTGGGGATAGCTATGAAATATGGGATAGATGGCTGGGCGGAAGCCACTATTATAAACCAGATGAAATATCGAAGAGAAAGAGAGATGAAATGAGAGAATATTTTGCCTATCTGGGAAAAAGCTGGGGCAAGACAATTATCGCAAAGAACAATAGAAATATGCTGCTGATAAAGGAGCTGAAAGAAATCTTTCCCAACGCCTTTTTTGTGGTGGTGAACAGGGGGCGGGCTGAGGTTATTCAATCGACCATACAGGCAAGCAAAGACTTTTTTGGCAGTGATGATTATATGTGGGGGCTGCGGCCGAGTGAAAACTTCAGCATGGAGGATTATGACAACAAGATGGAGGCGTATTGCCATCAATACCTGGAGCTTGAAAAAGTGCTTAAGCGGCAGCTCGAGGAGCTCTCGCCGGATAGGTATGCAGAGGTTTTATATGAAGAGTTTTGTGCTGACCCCGTGTCACACCTCGAAATGATCAAGGGAAAAATATCCTCAGCCCATAAGGTGACATTCGAGGCCAATACAGCCGACGGGCTTTCGTATAAATCTTCACAGCGATTATCGGACTCGGAGCTAACGACAGAAATAGAAACTATATTAGCCGAAATCTAAGGCAAGGCAAGTTCGCAAGCATGAGTTGGAAGCAAATTGAAAAGCCGGTTAAATTCGCTCTCAAGCTGGGCATAACGCTTCTCGCGCTATTTTATGTATTCAGAAACCTGGATACAAAGGTGCTGCTCACAACAATCAAGGAGGCAAATTTAATGTGGTTGCTAGCTGCCTTCTTCGTTTTTTTTATCTCAAAGTATGTTGAAGCCATAAGGCTCAATCTCTTTTTTAAGGCGAAGAAGCTGCTGCTGTCTCAAGGGTTGAATTTCAGGCTTTACTTGTTGGGGATGTTCTATAATCTGTTTTTCCCTGGCGGAATTGGTGGCGACTCTTATAAAGCATATTGGCTGACCAGAAACTATTCCATTGATTTAAAATCCGTGATATCCTCGCTCATATTTAATCGGGTGAATGGATTACTGGCGCTGTGTACTCTAATCGTGTTAAGTGTTCAGGTCATATCAATTGAACAGCCATACGTTAGCTGGTTGGTAGCGGGGATACCCCTGGCCTATATTGCGTACAGCGAGGTGATAAAGAGGGTTTTTGCAGACTATGAGCAGTCGGTTCTGATGACGAGCGTAATATCCCTTTTCTTGCAGCTCATGCAGCTTTTAACGATCCACCTTATACTGATAGGATTGGGGGTTATTGGGGGATATGAAGACTATTGGTTCATCTATTTGATTTCTGGCATTGCCTTTATTATTCCAGTGACCGTGGGGGGCATTGGATCCCGGGAAGTCGTGTTCTTTTACGGATCTCAGCTACTGCAAATAGATTTGAGCGTGGCAATAACGCTTAGCCTGATTCTGTATTGTATGCGGGCGATGGTTTCATTGTTTGGAGCCTATTATGTGTTGGCTCCGCAAAAATTAAAGCCAAATTCATAAGATATTTCAAGCAAGCACGTGTCAAAAAAAGCAGAAAAAAAGAAAGGGTCGTTTCTGTCAGAGCACAAGACCAAGCTGATTGCCCTGGCCGTGCTCATGCTGGCTACCTACATAACCTTTCTGCCAGCACTCGAAAATGAATTCACGAACTGGGACGATCCTAAGTACATTATCGACAACCACATCATCAAAGATTTATCGTGGGAAAGGACCAGGGCCATCTTTATGGATGAAGAGCGGAAATCCGGACTTTATGCTCCGCTGACCTATCTATCCTGGGCGGTTGAATTTTCTTATGTTAATCTGGAGCCGTATGTATATCATCGGGATAACATTGTGCTTCACTTGCTAAATACGGCGCTCGTGTTTTTGCTGATTATGATGTTGGTTGGGCGCATTGAAGCGGCACTAATAACAGCTGCCCTCTTTGGCCTGCATCCTATGCACGTGGAGTCTGTAGCGTGGATAACCGAGCGCAAGGATGTGCTCTTCACCTTCTTTTTTCTACTATCGCTGATTAGCTATACGGCCTACGCATTTCAAGAAAAGAACAAAAAGAGGAACTATATCGTGGCGGTGTTGATGATGTTGCTCTCGTTGTTGTCGAAACCAGCGGCGGTTGTATTGCCCATCATGCTGCTTTTGATTGACTATTTAAAATTTAGGTTGCTTGCCGAGGATGGAGAAGATCCAGAGAAAACCGGCCTGGTAGCAAGATTGATGAAGGATAAGCGCATTCTGATAGAAAAGCTGCCCTTTTTTGGGCTCTCCTTGATTTGGGGCTACATCACAGTAAACACCACCAGGAGCATTGCGGAAGGAGAGACCTTCTCATTGATGGAAAGAACCTTGTTTGCTTTTTATGGACTGACCAATTACCTGTACAAGCTGATTTTACCCATTGATTTGTCCTGCTTTTATCCCTACCCAAGGCTCATTGATGGCCACTTACCCATTATTTATTACATCGCCCCGGCAATAGTTATTTCTCTTGCTTACCTGATTTACAGAACCGTGAAATTTACAAGGGACATTGTATTTGGTTCGCTGTTTTTCTTCTTCAGCATCGCACTGGTGCTTCAGTTTTTTCCGGTGGGCCCGAACATTGTAACAGACAGGTATACTTACGTGCCTTACATTGGCTTGTTTTTTATAATTGGACAGGCGTATTTATACGTTGCCGACTCTGCCAATAAGAAAATAGCGTCATTCAAAAATATAATGCTCATAGGCCTGGCAGGGATTATGGGTGCCTGTGGATATCTAAGCCATGAGCGCTGCAAGGTTTGGAAGAACAGCGAAACCCTTTGGACCGATGTAATAGCCAAGTTTCCCAATACCTCTGAAGGCTATTTAAACCGTGGCCAATACTATACGGATAGCGATCAATTCGACAAAGCGTTGCTGGATTATGAAGTTACACTACAGCTAAATCCAAAATCAACCCTGGCATACATCAACCGCGGTAACGTATATGGGCGCAGAGGGGTGTTTGATGAGGCGTTGTTTAACTACGGCAAAGCAATAGAGCTGACCCCCGGGGCGTCAAAGATCTATTTGAATCGGGGAAATGTGTATGGCATGAAGGGATTGATAGATTCCTCAATTGTCGACTACACAAGGGCCATTGCCCTGGAAAGAAATTATTTGGACGCCTATATAAACAGGGCAATCTCCTATTCCAAGCTCAGAGATTTTGACAATGCCTTTAAGGATTTCAACCTGGCATTGCAAATTAATCCCCGCTCATTCAAAACTTACGCAATGCGGGCCTATGCTTATCTGGACCGGGGCATGTACGAAGCGTGTATAGCTGATTACAATTTGTTGATTCAACATGACCCCAATGATGTGAATTCATACTTCTATCGTGCGCTGGCCAAACAGCGAAACCATGATTTTGCGGGAGCAATTGTTGATTACAGCGTTGCCATTAAGCTGAATCCTGCCAATGCGTCAGCTTATATGAACAGGGGGATTAGCTATGAAGCGCTGAAGCAATACAAACAGGCTTTGCGGGATGCCCTGTCAGCTCAACAGGGAGGTCAGCAGGTTGGCGCACAGTATCTTCAGAAATTACAAGCTCTTGCTGCGGGGCCCTGATAACCGCTTTTCAGAAAGGCTTCCGTAGTTTATTGCTAATACCTATTTATTCATTTCTTGTTATCCCACAGATAGTTTTTCGAGTTGCTCATAGTGGGGAATGCAAGATTTCAGCAATGGTTTTAGCTTATTGGGAAAAGGCTCTGTTTTGGCTTTGTATTCCATAAATCCGACTGATTTGTGAATATTTCCATACCAATACTTCGCCCATACGCCATCCTCGGGCCGAGCCCCGGCTTGCCACTTCAACATATTCACATCAAAAGGAATATCCAACAGGCTGCACAAACGACCCAAGACCCTTTGGGGATTGAGCAGGATTTTTTTTGAGTCTAAAACAATGGGATTTGCGTTCATTTTATGAAGGTGGTCAATTAGCTCAATATGAAGCGCATACCCTACATCGTCCATTGTGGGGCTGTCAATTACCTGGGCAAATGAAGGCAGCATCTCAACAGGGTCTCGTGTTAAGATGACGTTAATCACATTTTTCATAAAAGAGCGGTCAAGGCCGAGAAGATGATGCGTCATGTTTTTGAAAAACACCACTGGCTTGTCGTGCGCACCCATCATCTTTTCAATCACCTTACCTCCGTCATTTTCCATTGAAGCCAGCACCTCTTCCGCTCCCGGATGGTACTCTCTGGCATTCGTATGGTTCAGGTAATATGCGTATAGCGGCTCATCATAAACCGAGGTGTCGCTGCGCTGTGCAAATGAATACATCAGGGCCGTAGAAATATTTCGGGGGCCGGACCAAAGACAAACTCGTTTTGTCTTACACTTCGACATTTGAGTTTGTTTTCTCGATTTCTGCTCTAATCACGCCCTCATACAAAGCGCTTAGTTTTCTGGTGCAGGCCCCATGTTTCCCAGCTCCAATGGTTCTGCCATCGATTTTATTTACCGGTGTCAAGCCCCCGAAAGTTCCCGTGACAAAGGCCTCATCGGCACCATAAACGTCATAAAGAGAAAAGTTCTTTTGTTTACACGGTATATTATTTTGTTCACAAATCAATATCAGCATACCTCTTGTGATTCCATTCATGCAATATTGGCCTGTAGATGTCCACACCTCGCCATCTTTAACCATGAAAAAGTTCGTTGCATTACACGTGGAAACAAAACCGTGTATATCCAGCATAAGAGCCTCATCTGCTCCTGCTTCAATTGCCTGAATAAGGGCTTGCACTTCATGCAGCTTGCTATGACAATTTAAGCGAGGATCAAGAGAATCAGGAGGGCCTCTTCTGATGGTGCTTGTAAATAAGGTAATGCCTTTTTCTTTTGTTTCCGGTGATGCTTTTTTGTGCTCGGCTATGATTACCACGTTTGGGCCGGATATTGTGAGCCTGGGATCTTGCGAAGGAGTTTTTTTAATGCCACGAGTGACCATAACCCGAACATGTACGTTGTCGTGCATGCTATTGGCATTGATGGTTTTCCATATATTTTCTATCAGCTCCTCACGGCTAAAATTAAGCGACATGCTAATTGCAGCAGCAGCTTGCCACAATCGATCGAGGTGTAAATCCATAAAAACCAATACACCGTCATGCAGACGCAGCGCTTCCCACACGCCATCACCTACTAAATACCCGCTATCAAACACAGAAATTTTGGCATCATTACGTGGCAGCAGCTCTCCATTGACAAAGATCTTGATTTCTTCATTTCTTGTGTCAGCTACTGCATTGTGTGTACCCTGTATCATAGTTAAATAGTTAATTAATGAAGCGAAACGCCCCGCTTTAGCGTACCTGCCTGCCCGCCGGCTGCAAGTACAAGATAAGTAAATTCGTTCTTGTGTTGCTTTCCGAAGCACCTCGGTTGCCAACCTCCCGGAGCGTTGTATAGTTACGTATTAAATAAATCAAAGATATCGCCATCAATGTATTCATTGTCAACAAAGAATACCAGGTAATAATTATCATGTATTTCCTGGATGAGCTTATAGGAGGCTGTTTTTTTATGATAGATGTTTGCCCATTCGGTTAGCCATAAATTAAATGCATCTTCTTTCCATATTAAAAAGCTCTCGTAATCTACTATTGTGGGTTGAATGATTTCTGTTTTTGGGAAAACACCCCATGTCACAGCAAGGGTAGCATCTTTGCAATTGGTAATAATATCACCTTGCTTATTAACAGCACAATAGGAATACCTGTCGCTATCAATTTTTGATAATAGAGGATCAAGCCGATCTTTTGACGTAAATAATTCGAGGTAAGCTTTTTGGTATAAATAACCATCAGAACCTCCCCATCCATTTTCGTGATTGGATGGCATGGCGTTGATGTTGGGCTGGCTGTTAATGGTAAGGTATCCCAATTTATTAATTTCGATTAGCTTTTCATTTATGGTTGAAGTTTCATTTGCCAAATTATCGCACCAGGGAATGTATTTTATTTTTAAGTTTAAAAAATTGATAAAGACCTCAGAAACATCGCTAAAATTTTTAACCTCTCCCCACATTTCTCGCTTGTTTTCAACAGTGCCTAAACCAATGCTGAATAAGTGATAGTCTTTAATTTCTCCATATTGAGCGTCATGAATACTGCCCCACCTGCCATTTGGAAATTGGTTCCAGTCTGAAGTTCTTTGAATGTAATACTCTATCGTATTGTTCCAGAAAATGGGCCTTACACTCTCTTCTATTCCTATTCTTGGCTTCCACGGGAACGCCCTCTTTCCAGGCAAGTCTTTCGTAAGGTCTAGCCCCTCTATTATTTGAACGCAGCTGTTTTCTCTGTTTAACGTGTAAAAGTGTAGGAATTTAATGTCGTTAGCGATTAATTTTTTACACAGCTTAATCGCTAATTCAATGCCATAATCAGAAACTTTTTTATCGTCATTTTTTATGGGCTCCAGGTCATTTAAGATATACTCGGGAATCTTTATTTTACAAAAGTCTGTTAGCTTTTTAAAATTAGCATAATTAACAATGGGTAAAATACCTGGTATTATAGGGCAGTTAATTCCTATTGCTCTACAATCTTTATAAAACTTTAAAAACAGGTCAACATCATAAAATAATTGGGTGATAACGAAATCTGCACCGGCATCTACTTTTTGCTTTAAATAATTAAGATCAGCGTTGTAATCACTTTCAGGATGACCTTCAGGATAGCCAGCAACGCTTATTCCAAAATAATCGCCATAATTTTTTCGGAGGTATTTTATTAAATCTATGGCGTGCTTAAAATTGCTATCTGACGCTTCCCATTTATCATTTCCCAAGGGCGGATCTCCTCTTAAGGCCAAAATATTTCGGATGTTATTTTCTTTGGCAGTTTTTAAGGTTTGTTTTAAAACATCTTCTTGAATATTGGTGCAGGTTAAATGCATTTGTGATTCTAAGCTTAAAATATTCTGCGTGTTTGAGCATATTTCTAGAGTTAAATCAGATGTGCTTCCACCAGCCCCCCAGGTAACATCGATAAAAAGCGGCTCCAATTTGCTCATCTTTTCTAATTTGAAGTACAAATTCTGTTTGCCCCTTTGCGTTTTTGGCGGGAAATATTCAAACGAATAAAATACTTTATCGCTATTGAGCCGTTTGTTTATTTTATCAATAATCTTCATTGTCTTTTGTTGTGAGCCTGTGAATTAACTAAATCGCAAGTACCGAGAATAGGATAATTCATTTTTTTCAAAGTCCTCTGTTCAAAGAAGCTTGTATTTTAAATGGGTTAATACAGATGCTCAAATTTAGGTTCTTTGCGTTAAAAAGCACGAACCGCACGCACCACGGCCTGGTAGCTCATGCTCTCCGGAGCCTGGGCAAAAACACTGGCACTTATCAGTACCCCCGCTATAATTGTAAATAATCGTTTCATCATTTTTGTTTTTGCTGTTTTTATATATAACACACTAGTTAATCTGTAGTTACGGTGTTGCCATTGGCAATTAACGTGGCTTTATCGGTAATGCCTTGCCCTGTTGGCGGTGCAGGAGGGGCTTGGCCTTGCAGGGATATAGTTCTACCCGTTAAGGCGGGGCTTATCGCCACTAATGTACCCAGCAAAGAATCTACGGTGGGAGAGGGCAATGCATTAGTGGTACAATAAAAATCGGCTCCCAGAGAAGCTAAAACAGGCAAGCTCAGTGAAGCCAATATGTCATTACTCTGACAAGCAAAACCGTCTCCCACAGAAGCTAAAACAGGCAAGCTCAGTGACGCTAATGCTGGATTATAGACACACTGAAAAAAGATCCCCACAGAAGCTAAAACAGGCAAGCTCAGTGACGCTAATGCTGGATTATAGGAACAAGTTAAACTGTACCCCACAGAAGCTAAAACAGGCAAGCTCAGTGAAGCTAATGTGTCATTTGAGGAACAACTAAAACCACCCACAGAAGCTAAAGCAGGCAAGCTCAGTGAAGCTAATGTGTCATTTGAGGAACAACTAAAACTACCCGCAGTAGTCAACGCCGGCAAGCTCAGTGACGCTAATGCTGGATTATCGGAACAAGAAATGCCCCCCACAGAATCTAAAACAGGCAAGCTCAGTGAAGCCAATATGTCATTACTCTGACAATAAAAAATGCTCCCCACAGAAGCTAAAACAGGCAAGCTCAGTGAAGCTAATGCTGGATTAGAGTTACACTCAAACCAGCCCCCCACAGAAGCTAAAACAGGCAAGCTCAGTGAAGCTAATGCTGGATTAGAGTTACACTCAAACCAGCTCCCCACAGAAGCTAAAGCAGGCAAGCTCAGTGAAGCCAATATGTCATTATTCTGACAATAAAAATTGCCCCCCACAGAAGCTAAAACAGGCAAGCTCAGTGAAGCTAATATGTCATTATACCTACAATTAAAATCGCTCCCCACAGAAGCTAAAGCAGGCAAGCTCAGTGACGCTAATATGTCATTATTCTGACAATAAAAATGGTCACCCACACC
>DTRI01000068.1:0-3827 GCA_012966015.1 Flavobacteriales bacterium
ATCAGGTATAGGGTCAATTGTTACTTGTGGTAAAGGCATCACGCTCAGTGTCGTTACAACAATTGAATCAACATTTACTATATAATTCACCGTATCCGTATAAATCCCAGGCAGGAATTGATACGCACCCTGAAGATAAATGCTATCGTTATCACATATTTGCTCGTTCACGTAGGCATGCGGATAGATCATATGAATCGGATTCGCATTCCCAGATTGCAAGAAAAATTGTCCCGTATTCGCAATACCACAGGAAGAATTGTAATTGTATGAATTTCCATTAAAATCAGCGGCAGCACATAATTCCACCCAATTGTTAATGTCCTCATTTGCACTTCGCACAAACAAACGACTGTCTGCCGGATTACCAATCGGATATCCATTAACTGACTTCAATTTCAACGCTGTTAAAGGATCAAACGGTTCTGATCCATAATTGTTAATCACCCAGTAGTTTCCGGTGTTCGGATTATTGGAAGGTAAGCTATCCGGTAACAAGTTCAATCTGCTCAATACAACTTCTCCGTTCGGATTAATGGTTCCAAATGTGACTTGTGCTTGAGTAGGCCCAAATGTTTGTGGCCCAGCTGAGTTAACTGTCAAACGATGACTTTCACCACCTGCAATCGGAGCAGTAGAAAGCACTTTTTGTGCCGTTCCATTCAAAGAAGCATGGTTGCTATTGATACGATCCAGCACGTCCGAAGTGTTGAAGTTGAACTGATAGTACGCCACCAAATCGTCTGTAAATGGCGTTGTTCCTGTCCGTGTCAAATGACGCAACTCACGAATCTCTTCCTGACTTAATGCACGATTCCAAATACAAACTTCATCAATTTCTCCACGATAATATCGACCTGGCCAGCCTTGGTAACTTCCAATGCGCATCGTTCCGATATCTGCCGGAGATAGGCTGAAATTATGCGTTGACGCAATACCATTGAGGTAAATCGTAATTCCAGTAGGTTTTGCTACCAACACAACATGCGACCATTGATTGGTATCAACAATTAAACCGCTATTCCACCACCATTGACCACCCGGCCAGTGATATGCAAGTTCATTGCCTGCTCTGAAATTTATCCCGGCTGAAGTTCCATCGTTGAATACAATGCCTGAATAACTATCCTGAATTCCAGTCGGTTTAATCCAGGCAGAGAGCGTCAAGCTATCTGTTTGAGGCAAATCCAGATCCGGTACAAGGGCGTGGCCATTGTTCGCCTGACACAGCATCGATAGTCCGGGAATTGTATCCGTAAAGCATTGATTATCTACTGTGATCATATCAATAATTGTATCCGTTGAAGTAACGCCATTCTGATCTGTCACAGCCAATAGTACATCGTAAGTTCCGGTAGCATCAAATAAAACCTTAGGATTTCTGGCATTCGGATTACTCACGTAAGCAGGGGCTGGAATAAAATTCCATGCCCACGTTGCATTTGTATGATTTAAAAACGAATGATCCTCAAATTGAATCGTATCTCTAATGCAGTAAACAAACTCTGAGGCAACCATCGGATGTGCCATCGGATCGGATTCCACTAAGAAATCTGCCTCCCAAACACCGCGGTCGGAGGACATTCTCAATTTATTGTCACGATAGAAAGGTTTAAAACGCAAGCCACGTGTGTAATATGGTAGTCCGACTGAATAATCGGTCCAAGAAGATGCTCCATCCCATACAAGCACACCATAATTGGTCAATACATAAACAGCATCATTAGTTCCTCCCTGATACAAAATATCGAGTATGGAATGACCGTCAAGGGAGGCAGTTGTTTTGTTTACCCAAACAAGTCCTCCGTCAGTAGAATTGTAGACTTTTTGTCCATTTGCCCCATAATAAGTTGATACCCATAAATTGTTTTCATTATGTGGATCCAATGTTACATCCAATCTGCTTTTATTGTTGCTTGGAATAGCAGTCGCTTGACTAAATGAATTTCCTCCATTCGAAGAACGGTAAATTCTCCCAAATCCGCCATCACGAACAATACAATATATCACCTGTGGATTCGACCATGAGATCTCTATTTCTAAAACCCTCGCTGTTGATGAAAATGTATACAATGTATCAAATTTAGCCCCTTCGTCTGTCGATCTATAAAAGACATTATCCGCTCCTAAGAACATCACATTTGCATAATTTGGGTGGAATACAATTTCACTTGAGTTTAATATTGTGTACGCTTGATTTGGATATTTACTAATGCTTGCACGATTCGTGCTAACCTCACTTAAATTCGGCTTTACATTCTTATCACTGATATCGGAAAAATAAGTTGTGCGATTATTTAATGGATTGATATATCCTGTAGCATCTTCTGCACCACCTAGGAAAAGCGTATTGCCAACACCGTATCCTTCATGATACACCGCATTTCCGTTATGATACCTTCCACCCGTCCAGATATCCTCATTCCACCCATGATCAAATCCCCAATACGTACTGGCAGAAATACCAGTATTGCGAATTTCTACGGTCAACATTTCATCTGTAGAATAGTTAATTCCTCCGTCGGAAGTATACCAGATCTCATTACCTAAAACATCAATATCCTGAACATCTGCATGCATTTCCAGGTTTCTTGTTCCACGAATGTATTCGATATTTGCGCCACGATTCCCAGATTCACATGCCCAAATAGTACCTACCCATAATTTATCAGGATCAATATGCGAAACATCCAGGTCGAAGTTGTACCATCCCTGATGATATCCATTACTGTACCCGGCAACATACCAATTGGTCATCATATCGCTGCCTGCAACATAAGGGCCACCATCAATTCCGTCCGCATTTACCCAGGTATCCGCTCCATCAAGGCTATAGTAAATTCCGATCCAACCAGTATCTCCGGCTTTACTATCCCCAATCAATCCAGCGTAAACCCTTCCAGTGTCGGCGGGTGTAATTCCTATTTTACACCCAATGTCAGAAGCATTGTTGATGTCCGTTGGAACGTACCACATATTATCTTTTAACGTCCAGTTCACACCATTATCTGTAGACTTATATATTTCCGCACGCTTTGCCGGGATATTACTAATCGAAAGGTAAATCGTATTTGGGTCCATTGCATGCGGTTCTATATCCCAGCATCTTTCATTGAAAATATTATTCCACGTTACTCCATCATCTACTGTCTTTAAAAGACCTGATGCGGTAGCCGCATAAACGATGTTTGGCTGTGTATAGTGAATGTAAAATTGCTCAACAGTTCCTGCAGCAGTATAATTGAGCGCCCAGGTAAGCCCTCCATCAGTTGTTATATAAATATTCGCCCCCGTAGCTATGTATACAATATCAGGAGTAACTGGATGTACTTTTATATCAGTTGCAATCGTTATGGGGTAATCTGAAGTGGTAAGGAACCATGTTTGGCCATGATCCACAGACTTAAAAATACCCCCACCTTCAGTTCCTGCATAAAGAATATCCGTATTAGAAGGAGCCACAGCGATGGTGTAAATATTCGTTTGCGTGGGCCTGAGATTCAAGCTTCCATCGTTCTTATATGTGTTATTCGGTCCAATATTAACCCAATGTTGAGACTTTTTCTCTTGTCCTGAAGATTGAATTGAATTCATTTCATTGTATAGTTCAGCTTCCGTAGGCACTTTTATGTATCCATCTAAATCTATGTACTGCCTGGTTACTTTTAGCCAGTACTTATAGTTTTGCGTGTGTATCGTCTTTACTAATTTATTCGTCCTATAATATGCGTCGTATAAATCGTTTACTTCTTCAATATTCGGATTTGCACCATCCGGACAATAGCTACAATGTAACCCAGTATATTCTTCTAGTAAAACATTTTTGT
>DTRI01000068.1:3837-4773 GCA_012966015.1 Flavobacteriales bacterium
ACCTGTTGGAAATACCTTGAAAAAAGATGAATTATTTTGAGCGAAACTCATGGTTGCAACTATCATAAAAAATAGTGCACCAAGAATAGCTTTCATAACAGTTTTCATAATAGCGTGGATTTTGACTGAATTTAACTATTCCCCCCCTTTTTTCCTAATCTTTACCTTGGTTCTCCTCGAACGCTTAAAGCCTCTTCGAAATCGTGAAGACACTTTGTTATAAACGCTATTCCCGCAATAAGAAGAAGTATTAATACTTCCAATAAACCCAATGAAAAAGAATTTAACAGTGGATTATTAGGAAACTACTTTGCTAAGAGTATGCTACCAAAAGAAAAACTTAATAAAATGAAAACCTTTAAATCAATGAATCCAATTGGCAGCAATTTGGATAAAACTGTACTGGAAAAGTTTCTAAGTCAACAGAAAACATTACTTGAATTATTACAACAGGCTGAAAAAGTAAGCTTGACCAAAAATAAAACAGGTATTTCTATTTCAAAATGGATAAAACTTAAATTAGGAGATACATTTAGGATAGTGATTTATCATAATTTGAGACATGTAATTCAAGCCGAAAAAGTAATAAAAGAAGCCAGCAGGTAACAATGAACTGTGCTGAAATACAAGCTATTTTTTCTCGCAATAGCTAAAAAAAAGGAACTATTACTTATTGTCAATAGCGGAGCTGGGGTTAAGCCACAGACTCTCGTAATACGTAATATGACTGTAGAAATTCAAATAAGGGAAAGGGGCTTACTGCCCGATCTTATGTATTTTTAGTTACCTTTATTATTCCTTTCTAACCTCAACTCCATGAAATTACATCTAACAGCTCTGGTCTGCGCTTTTTTTTATAGCCTTTGTGCTTTTAGTCAACTCCCAGTGTCCATTACTGCGCAAAACAAAAATGTTTTACTAGAAGAATATACTGGG
>DTRI01000069.1 GCA_012966015.1 Flavobacteriales bacterium
TCCAACATACATTTGGTACGGCTAAAACCGATTAGCATTTGGAGCTAAATCCAGAAACTCCCGAGTTCTACGAACTGCACATCATATTGACCCACACCTGTATTCTCATTGAACAAGCAATTTATCGCGATGGTGAGAGAGTAGAGCCAGAATTGCGTATGCGTATGATGGACCCAAAATGGTTAGAGATTCACGGATTCAACTCCCGTATATACTTGGACCACACCATCGCCCTGTCTATCAGGAATTGGATCTCCATGGAAAGGGGTGTCCCTTCCAATGCCCGTATGGCGTTACGCCTAAATATGAGATCGGTTCACTCCCAGTTACTGAGCGGATAACGAAGCAGGAGTTTAATTTCCTCCAGGGTGATTTGTCTCAGCCTCATAACATAGATATGATGAAGAAATGTGTGGAATCAGTCCAGAAAGTAGTAGATAATATCGACGAACTAAAAGAATAGGCTTGTGCAAGGAAAACATTAAGTAGGGTCGCCAGCAAGTATAATGTGGGTGATGCCAATGTTTGTGGCTGGCTTTAGATTCCTGGTGGGAGAAAATCGTGATCCAGTCAATAGTGCCCCAGGTTATTTTTTCAACGCCTTTGTTCCTTTTGACCAAGGGTAATTCCGAAGCTGAGGATCTGCTTCCTATCCCTGATCGGTTGGTTGTGTTGACGTTCGATGATGGAAATAAGTCGGATATCACCTATACGGTGCCGCTGTTGAAACGCTACGGCTTTTCAGCCACATTCTACGTCACTGAAGGACTTGACGTTCTGATTGATAAGGAACACCGGCTAACATGGGAGGAAATCAGGAAACTGCACGAGGATGGCTTTGAAATCGGCAACCACACCGGCGCGACCATCCCAATATCATACCACTCAGCAAAGAGCAGATACTGGACCAAGTGGAACATATGGAGAAGCGCTGCCAGGAAAATGGTATTCCCAAGCCAACGACCTTTGCCTATCCCGGCGGCCATCACAACCGAAAGTCTATCCGGGTTCTTGAAAATCTGGGATACTTTGTATGCCAGGCGGGGGGCTGAACCAGAGTATCCCATCATTCCGGATGGCAGTCGAGGCCCAGTTTACGCTCCAGAGGAAGATCATCCGCTGCTGGTTCCGTCAACTACCGTATCAGGTCCCAATCTGGATTTCCAGGACCTGGTCTAGGCTGTAAATCAAGCCAGAGATGGCAAGATCGCAGTACTGACATTCCACGGTGTGCCTGATGTATATCCGCATTGCAGTACCGAGCCATCCGAATTTGCTAGATACATGAAGTACCTTCATGATCAGAGATGCACTGTTGTAGCTATGCAAGATCTGAGCAGATATGTGGATAGCACTAAACGCCCGGAGGAGCTTTTTGGAGCTATCAAGCGTCGGATGGAGGTTACCCCAACTCAGTTGAAGTGCGGATATATCACTGATCCACAGGGAATCGACACATCCCAGCCTAGGGCTCAGCTGGACGCTGCAATCTCACCGTCGAGGGCAGATGCAATTCGCTTACCAGATACTGGTGGCAAGCAGCGAAGAAAACCTGAAACAGAACATAGCTGATCTCTGGGACAGCGGCAAGGTATTGTCGGATCAGTTGGTAAATGTCCCTTACAATGGTAGCATACTCACAAGGGGGCAGAAATGCTGGTGGAAAGTCCGGTGTTGGAATAGGCCCAGCGACGATGATATTGATATGATGAGACCCTATAACGATCCGAAGATTCTGGAGGAGCTTCAGATGGAAAGGGCAAGCGAGTATAGCGAACTAGCCACATTTGAAATCATGGAGAAGACAAATTGATAAAAGGGAAACACCCTATTTGGTTGGTTTTCTCGATGGCGAACTAGCTCTTCGGATTCATGGCCTAATCGGTGTTAATCGAATCACTAAGCGTTTAAGTGAGTATTCTATTTTACCTCCCTCCATTGACAATAACAAAATTTGGGACGCGTTGCTGTCCGGACGTGAGGCTGTCGTGTAAGAAATTGCATTTTCCGATTTAGCGGTATATTGAAAGACTGTGATTTGAAAGAAGACAAACGGATTTTCGTTTCAATGGAGCAGCTATTAGCTTTAGAGTCATTGAAAATGATCTCCTGTCACGAATTATTTGGAAAAGGTCAAGTCATCAAAAGTTCACATATTTGCTTGTCAAACAACTACCTAAATCTCCATTACTGGTAAGTTGGCGAATCAATCTCAATCTTCACTTGATAGCCGTAGGTTTGTGTCCCACTAAAATGTTCTGGAACCGAGGATGCCACTAAAAAGAGCTCACTGCAATTATTTGTCACTCTAACAACACTTTGTCCTGATATTGCATCGTCCATGTTAATTTTTGCATACAACTTCTGGGTTTCAGAGCTTACCACAATTCGTCCTTCAAAATGAGAAACAGCACCTTCACTTCCAACCAAATCTCCTTTTAACTCAAACCTGTAGGTGCCAGAGCCACAATTTTGCACTCGAATAACGTTATAAGCCCAACCTCTTGGTTTGAATGCTTCTGGGGGATAAATCCAACCTTTCACTTGTTTCGGATTATCGTAGGAACGGACATATGGATGTAAGTTATTGGGGTCAGCAACGTTTTTCACCTCTAGCTCTGCTCTTGTGATTTGTTCTGGAGTTAAATAATCTAAGCCACCTGTATTGTGTGCGGCCCAGTCTGCAAAATATTTCCGTAGACGATCTGCTCCGATCTGTCGATAGTGGTACTCTTGGGGGCTTAGATCGGTGCCCAGATAAAATCCGTTTGTAATTAGATCAGGTGAAACTTTTGCCACGTTGGTTAAGTAGTAAAGATAGGTGTGCATACCATATTGACGGACTTGGTAAAGCCAATCTGTGGGGTCACCTTCAGCTTGGTTGCTAAAGCTATGCCATAAAGATAAGTGTGGGTTTGCTCCCATGGCACCTGCTTCAACAAAAGCATTAATTTCCTGAGGCTGGTTTTGACACGTATACCATTGGGCCGAAGCCTCAACATACCACTGTGAATCGCCCTTATAGGCAAATCCTGCCGAATTCGCTTGGTACTGAAAAATGTGAAATCCTTCATGATATAAGTTTGACTCGGAAGCATGCACACCAACGGGCAAAGTCAAGAATGGTAACTGATATTTATCCGTACCTTGGCCATTGCCCCATTCGGATGGGAAATTATCTTGTTCACCATGGTGAATATAGACATTATAGTAAAAGCCAGCACTTGGATTCGGTGGGTCCTCCATGCCTAAGTTCTGTAGGCAATCTTGCCGGATCTTTTTAAGATGCTTGAAGATGATTTCGGCGTCAGCCTGATAATCGAATTTAGAATCCCACCAAACCGCGAAAATGTCGTTAGTAACGACTTTAAGGTTTGATTGACAACCAAAGGCTGTTTGCAACTTTAATTTCCGTTTCACTATATACCTGCTTTTTTACGTTCGTAATTAATCACCAAGAAGAGCCAAGAGTTCAAGTATTGTGGAAAAATCACAGAATAAAGGGATCTTATTGCTCTCCAATAGTACACCAAGATTATATATACTGCTATAGTGGTAGGTTTTTGACTTGTTTATCCTTACAAACTGGAAAAATTAATTGGAAGTCTAGGAATCTAGGAGAGGGTTTTATAATCATTGTGGATAACCACCTCTTACTCTTAACTAAGAGAGGTACTTTATCTATTGCAGAAACTAACCCAAAGCTATACCAGGAAAAAGCATCTTTAGACTTATTCAATGAATTAGCTTGGTCTTACCCAAGTTTTTACAAAGGTTCCATATACGCAAGAAATTACGGAGAAATAGCCTGTGTTTCTATAACCCAAGGAGATAATACAAAATCGAAGACAGAGAAAGAGTTAATTCTGTCTAATTCCGAATTTGAAAATTGGATCAATCGGGTCAATTCAGCCCCAAAGGAAATAAGACCGAGATTAGTGGAAGACTTTTTATTAAGTCAAAAATCTTTCCCTATAATTGAAAATGAAAATTATGTTCACTTTGTTTACCAAGGCAATGCAGAGGACGTGGCTATTAATAGTGATCATCTCGGTATATGGGATGAATCACAAATGAATCGTATTAAAGGAACGAATTTCTTCTATTTGTCGAGCTTACTCGAACGGGACGCGCGAATAAAGTATAGGTACATAAAAAATTTCGAGGTAAGTGAACTGGATCCAAGGAACAAGGCTACAGCCAGGGAACCGAATAATATTTACTCGTGGTTAAGTATGCCTGGCCACAAACAAGAAACATATGATGATTCTTCGGGAAGAATTCAAGATGAAATAAAATCAATCGATTTTTTCAGTAATACATACGAAAGTAAGCGTAGTTTTAAAATTTATCTTCTATCTGATTACGTAAAAAGTTTAGACAGTTTCCCAGTGGTATATGTGCATCTTGGCAAAGAGTCTCTGGAGTTCGATCAATTATACTAGTTTTAGAAATAGACTCTGATGATGATGCTGAAAAGTACCAAAAACACTTTATAGGTGAACTAATTCCATTCATTGACAAAAATTTTCAAACTATAAAAAGGCCAGAGGCTAGAATCAAGATGGGAAATGGAGGTTCTGGTTTTATCAGTTTATACACAGCCTTGAATCACCCAAACGTAATTGGTAATGTCGCATATCAATCCAGTTTTTATTGGGCTTTAAGTAGAGAAAAGATGATTAACCAACTAGATAGTGTAGTCACGAGTAGCCCATAAAAATATACATCGTATATGAATGGCGGCTAAAAAAGAGTCTGAATTT
>DTRI01000070.1 GCA_012966015.1 Flavobacteriales bacterium
CAACAAGATATCATTTCAAGACAACAAAAGGTATTACCTTAGCTTACATATAGGAGCGTTACTATCGAAGAACAAGAAACTACAAACCAGTCCTTTCTTAAAAGTATTCAGCCTTGGGTATTTTTCCCGTCTGCCGGATTAATAGTCCTTTTCGTTACCCTGACCCTCGTATACCAGGAATCAATAGGCGCAATTTTTGAAACAGTACAAGCGTTTATCGCCACAAAATTCGGATGGCTTTATGTGGTGGCGGTGAATTTAATCCTCCTGTTTTGCTTGTACCTTGGGTTTAGTCGTTTCAAAAATATTAGACTGGGTGGACCCGACTGCAATCCGGAGTTCAGTACGTGGGCCTGGCTTAGCATGTTGTTTAATGCGGGTATTGGTTTGGTTTTGATGTTTTATAGCGTTGCCGAACCCATTATGCATTTTTCAAATCCTCCTTATGGAGAAGCGAGCACTTTATTGGCCGCTAAAAACGCTTTGAATATTTCATATTTACATTGGGGCTTTCACGGCTGGGCGATTTACGCGTTAATGGGCCTGTCTATCGCGTTCTTTTGCTACAACCGGGGCCTTCCACTGGGTATCCGTTGGGTACTATATCCTTTGCTCGGTGATCGCTTAAAAGGTCCGATAGGCCATTTTATAGACATCATGGCAGTGGTAGCCACCATGTTCGGCTTGGCTACCACGCTGGGTTTAGGCATCCAGCATATTAATTCAGGCATGCACTACCTTTTTGGCATCGCTGAGAACGCAAATGTGCAAGTGACTTTAATCGCCATTATCACTATATGCGCAACGGCCTCAGTAGTTTCAGGATTGCATAAAGGCATTAAAATGCTAAGCAAAATTGCATCGGTAATGGCCATTATGCTGATGGTTTTCATGCTAATTGTGGGGCCTACCCTGTTTATTCTTGGCTCTACGGTGCAAAGCACAGGATTTTACCTGCAGAGTTTAATCGAAACGGGAACCTGGATGGAAGTATACAGGGGAACACGCTGGATGGACAGTTGGACTTTTTTTTACTGGGGCTGGTGGTTTGCATGGGCGCCCTTTGTGGGGCTGTTCATCGCAAGGATATCAAAAGGCAGAACGATAAAGGAATTTATGTTTGGGGTGGTGCTCGCACCCACAGCCGCTATCATTGCCTGGATTTCTATTTTCGGAAGCACCGCTTTTCATATTGAGCTTTTTGGACAAGGAGGTATCACAGAAGCTGTTAATGAAAACATCGCCACAGCCTTGTTTAGCCTACTGGAACATTTCCCGTTATCCCTTTACAGTATCTTCTTCGTAGTTGTTGCCGGAGTGATCTTCTTTGTCACTTCATCAGATAGCGGTTCTCTGGTTATTGATTTTATCACTAGTGGTGGCAGAGAAAAGAGGGACGTACGGTTGCGTATATTCTGGGCATTGCTAGAAGGTGTGGTGGCTGCTGTGCTCATTTGGGGTGGGGGCCTCATTGCCTTGCAAACCGGATCATTAGTGACAGGGCTCCCCGTTTGCGTGCTAATGTTGGTTGTGTGTTACTCCATATTTAAAGCCCTGAGACAATATCAAGCTGACTCAGAAACTGATAGATGATTCGTAGGCATTAGTTTACTTTTTATAAAAAGGAACGTGCTCAGCATTCAAGGGGCTATTGGCCAGAATAAGATCAGCGGCCTTTTCCGCGACCATTAATACAGGCGCATAGATGTTTCCATTGGTTACGTAAGGAAAAACCGAAGCATCGACTACCCAGAGGTTTTCTACTCCATGAACCTTTAAGTCTGGATCGGTGACCGACATAGGGCCAACACCCATCTTGCACGTAGAGCTTGGATGGTAGGCGCTCTCTCCCTCTTTGGCTATAAAATCCAGAATCTCTTTATCTGATTGTACCTCCAACCCCGGGGATAGTTCTTCTCCCATCAGATCACTCATCGCCTCGGTCTCAATAATTTTTCTGGATAACCGAATTGCTTCGCACCATTCTTTACGTTCATTAGGAGTAGAGAGGTAATTGAATAAAATGCTAGGATATTCGAGTGGGTCACCAGATTTGATTTTCACGCGTCCCCTGACATCGGTACCCATAGGCCCAACATGCAACTGGAAACCATGTCCCTCGCTGGGAACCGTGCCATCATACCGGATGGCCAGGGGCAAGAAATGAAACTGGAGATTAGGGTACGTTACAGTGTCGTTGCTACGTATGAACCCACCGGCTTCAAAATGATTGGTGGCGCCTATCCCCTTTTTCCTAAACAACCAGTCGAACCCAATTTTCGGTGCGCGCCACGGACTCAAAGCAGGATATAAGCTGACCGGCTTTTTACAGGCCCATTGGACATACACCTCCAGATGATCTTGTAGGTCCTCTCCAACTCCGGGAAGGTCCTGTACAACGGGAATACCAAGATTGTGCAAGTGATCGGCATTGCCGATACCTGATACCTGCAACAGCTGAGGGGAATTGATGGCTCCTCCACAGCAGATGATTTCATTGGCGAAAACCTTCTCTGTTTTTCTGCCTTTTTTGTATTCAACACCCACAGCTTTCTTCCCTTCGAACAGGATTCTTAACACCATCGCCTGTGTTACTATACTGAGATTCTTGCGATGCTTTATGGGATGTATGTACGCGCGTGCAGCGTTCAGCCTTCTTGAGTTGTAGATCGTCTGGTCAAACTTTCCAAAGCCTTCTTGCTGAAAGCCATTTACATCATCAGTCAACGGATATCCCGCTTCTTGCACGGATTTGAAAAAGGCTTCAAATAGTGGATTTTCACAAGCGGGTGTGGTCAGTTTTAGATTGCCTTTATCTCCACGATAATCATCCCCGCCAATCAGTCTTGTTTCTACTTTTTTGAAATAAGGCAGGCAATGGGCATAATTCCAGTTCTCCAGCCCTTCATCACCGGCCCATTTCTCATAATCCATGGCATTGCCGCGAATCCAGATCATGCCATTGATACAACTGGACCCCCCCAAAACTTTGCCTCGGGGCTGTGCGATCCTGCGATTGTACATAAAGGGCTCCGGATCAGAAGAGTAGCCCCAATTATAATCTGTTCCGGTCAGCAAGTAAGTGAGCGCAGCGGGCATGTGTATTCGAAAATCCCATTTGTAATCGGGCCTGCCAGCTTCCAATACCAGCACCTTATTTGCGGGGTCTTCACTTAAGCGGTTGGTGAGCACCGCTCCTGCTGAGCCTCCTCCTATTATTATGTAGTCGTGGGTCATGGAACGAGTTTGGTTGTCATACTGGGATGTGGATCAAATATCTATATTTTGATTGAGATTGAGACTGAGAGACACAATACCCAATATATAAAACAGCACAGGGACCATCCTATAATAATCTGATCCTGTGCTGTTTTTTTCTCCCAATAGCTAAAAAAAGGAAATATTATTTAATTTCAATAGCTTAGTCGCATTTAATACACCAGCTCCCGTTGGGCAACATCAATAATACTTATGAGAAATAGAAACCAAATTTTAATCGCTTTAATGGCAATGATCATTACGGGCTGTTCGCCTCCCACAGACACTAAGCATCAGTTAGCCACAAAAAAAGGGGGGGATGATACCAGCTCTAGTACAAATCTTGTTACCGAGGTGATGACAGAGGAAAAGCAACGCGCTATGAGTCTTGATGATGTTGTGCAAGATTTGATGGAAGGAAACAACCACTTCATGAATAACAATTTGATACAGCGTGACCATCAGGCGCAGTTAAGACAGCTCACCCATGGGCAGTATCCAAAAGCAGTAGTGCTTTCATGTATTGACAGCCGGGTGCCCGTAGAGGAAGTTTTTGATCAGGGTGTAGGAGACCTCTTTGTGATAAGGGTTGCCGGAAATATTGAGAACGATCATAATCTTGCTAGCTTAGAGTATAGTTGCAAAGTGTCAGGTGCCAAAGTGATTGTGGTACTTGGCCATGAAAACTGTGGAGCCATTAAAAGTGCGGTAAAGGGTGTTGATATGGGCAACATAACAGAGCTGCTTACACACATTCAACCGGCTATTGACCACCATCAGGATTTTCAGGGCGAAAAAACCTTTGAAAATCCTGATTTTTTAGAGATAATCACAAAAGAAAACGCTACCATGACCGTCGATGATATTCGTAACCAAAGTCCTATACTCAAAGAATTGGAAACACAAGGACGCCTGAAGATTGTGGCTGCCTATTTTGATCTGAATAATGGGCGGGTAACGCTACTCGATAATAATGATGATTAAAAATATTGCGCTGGAGTTAAAACTGTTGCCAGCATGTTTTTTATGCACCCTTTCTTTATTTGCTCAGCCGACCACATTTGAGAACAAAGGAATCTGCGGAGGTGGAGCGACAACGCAGCCTTCAATCAGCCCATTTAACGATCAGCTCTATTACATCACCTCTGACATGTCTCCAATCTTAAAGTCTGAAAACGCAGGAGCAGCATGGAGCCCAATTCCTTATTATGAATTAACAGGTGCCGGACAGCACACAAAAGTAGCCTTCACATCAGATTCAAGCATACTGTACTCTTTTGGATATACCGGATACCCTAACCCTAAAGAACCGAAAAAATCTATCGATGGTGGACTTACATGGAGCGTGTTACCTTCTGACCCCACAAATGGAAATGTGTGGCAGCTTTTTGCCGATCCCACCTCCACGCAACGGGTCATATTAACCGCCTATTCCAAAGCATACATTTCTATAGATGGCGGAAATACATTCTCAACGATAATTACCTCTACGTCATCCGTTTAT
>DTRI01000071.1 GCA_012966015.1 Flavobacteriales bacterium
AAATTGATACCTTAGGAGAGTTGGTAGCTTTTGACAAGAATGATCTACTGAAGTTCAGAAACTTTGGCAAGAAGTCACTATCTGAATTGGAAGACCTGGTAGATGCAAAAGGACTGTCTTTTGGAATGGATATCTCTAAATACAAGATCGACAAGTAAGCAAACCAAAATTGAATACGTAATTAAGCTTAGGAATAATGAGACACGGTAAGAAATTCAACCATTTAGGCAGGACAAAACCTCATAGAGAGGCAACGCTCGCCAATATGGCCTCTTCTTTGGTAAAGCACAAAAAGATCAATACAACCCTAGCCAAAGCTAAAGCCCTAAGAGGATTTATCGAGCCACTGATTACGAAGGCTAAATCAGATACGACGCATTCGAGAAGAACAGTATTCAAAGAGCTAAAAGACAAATACGCTGTTACTGAATTATTTCGCGATGTAGCACCAAAAATCGCGGACAGGCCTGGAGGTTATACCAGAATTCTAAAAACAGGAAGAAGGCTTGGCGACAATGCTGAAATGTGTTTTATTGAACTCGTGGACTTTAATGAAATAAGAACTTCTGAACAAGCTGCAACAACAGAAACTAAGAAAAGAACAAGAAGGGGCAGAAGGAAAGCGGATAGCGCTTCTACATCAACTGTTGAAGCTACCACCACCAAGGATGAAGACATTGTTAAAGATGCCGAAATCGTTGAAGAGGTAACAGATCAGAAAGAAGAAGCAAATGTAGATGCTCCAACAGTAGAGGAAGCCGAAACAAGTGCAGACTCGGAAACTGAAGCAACGGTTGTTGCTGACGTATCAGACGAAGCTTCAACGAAACCTGAATCGGCAGCGAAGGTAGAGGAAGAGCCAGTAGCAGATGCAGCTAAAACGGAAGCTACCGAAGAAGTCGTGGAGGAAGAAGCAGCTCCTGAAGCTTCAGCAGAAGAAGCTAATGAAGAAGAATCTAACGATGATTCAGCCGCTGAAGACGAAGAGGGAAAAAAAGAGGAGTAACTGTTAATAAAATATTGGGAATCATTTAAAAGGATAGAGTACTTTTGCTCTGTCCTTTTTTTATGAGCTAAACTGGGCTTTTAAAGAGAGTTAGAACGAACAAGTGAGCAAATACTTTAGCCGTCCGCCTGCAGTACTCCTTCTGGAAGACGGCACTGTTTTTCACGGAAAAGCAGTCGGCAAAATAGGCACCACCTCAGGAGAAATCTGTTTCAACACCGGAATGACCGGTTACCAGGAAATCTTTACCGACCCCTCCTACTTTGGACAAATTCTCGTTACGGCAACTTCACATATTGGTAATTATGGCGTACATCCAAAAGAGATTGAATCGGATTCTTTGAAAATTGCCGGACTGGTTTGCAAGAAGTTTTCGCCTCTCTATTCCAGAGCCTCTGCAGGCTCCTCCATCCAATCTTATTTTGAAGAACATAACATCATTGGCATATCAGATGTAGACACAAGAGCCATTGTTAAATACATACGTGACAAAGGCGCAATGAATGCGGTAATATCTTCTAAGGTCAGTGATCTGAAACGTTTGAAAAAAGTACTTGGCAAGGTCCCGTCAATGGATGGATTGGAGCTCTCCTCAAAGGTGAGCACCAAGAACCCTTATATAGTGGGTGATGAAAGAGCAGCACACAAAGTAGCCCTGTTGGATTTGGGAGTAAAGAAAAATATTATTCGCTGCTTACTGGAGCGGGATTGCCAGGTACACGTTTTTCCGTTGAACACGGCTTTTGAAGATATTAAAAAATGGAATCCTGACGGTATCATGTTATCAAATGGGCCCGGGGACCCATCTGCGCTAACGCAACCCATAAAAACCGCAAAAGAAATTATTGCCTCTTCCCTACCCGCTTTCGGTATCTGTTTGGGACATCAGGTAATAGCACTGGCATGTGATCTTAAAACCTACAAGATGCACAATGGCCACAGAGGCGTTAATCATCCGGTAAAAAATCTTAAAACCGGTAAGTGTGAGATAACCTCCCAAAATCATGGGTTTGTTGTTGACATGGCTGATTCTAAATCGCGCAAAAACATAGAAGTGACGCATGTGCACTTGAATGACAATACCTTAGCAGGACTCAAAATAAAAGGCAAGAAAATATTCTCGGTACAGTTCCATCCGGAAGCCTCCGCAGGTCCTAATGACTCGCGTTATTTATTTGATGATTTTATCAAATTGCTGAACAATAAAAGCAAGTCGCCTCAGTTAGAGGGGGCAAAATTGTCAAACTCTTAGTTTTCTTTTTATGTGCACGATCGCCTCAATTCACGCCCGCCAAATACTCGATTCACGGGGAAACCCCACTGTAGAAGTTGATCTAATTACCGACAAAGGAAGCCTGGGCAGGGCCGCCGTACCATCTGGTGCATCGACAGGAGTTCACGAAGCGGTTGAGCTTCGCGACAATGACAAATCAAACTTCATGGGTAAGGGCGTGCTCAAAGCCGTGGAAAATGTAAATACGCTGCTAAACAACGAGCTCAAAGGAATGAATGTCCACGATCAAACATTGGTAGACGAGAAAATGATTGCCCTGGATGGAACAGAAAACAAGTCAAATTTGGGTGCAAATGCAATTTTGGGTGTCTCGCTTGCCCTGGCCAAAGCAGCCGCCCTTGAGAGTAACTTGTCCATTTTTCAAAGCATTGGAGGCGACGATGCCGTACTGCTTCCTATTCCAATGATGAATATATTAAATGGAGGATCTCACGCCGACAATGGCATAGATTTTCAGGAGTTCATGGTGATGCCCGTAGGGGCTTCGTCATTTTCAGAGGCGCTAAAAATGGGCGTTGAAATATTTCATCACCTAAAATCGGTACTGAAGAAAAATAATTTGTCTGTTAATGTGGGCGATGAAGGTGGTTTTGCTCCAAATATAAAGTCCAATGAAGAGGCTATTGAATACGTGATGAACGCCATTGAAGACGCTGGTTATGAAACGGGAAAAGACGTATATATAGCCCTGGACCCTGCGGCAAGTGAGTTCTACAGCACTGAAGAGGGCGTGTATCATTTGTTCAAATCGAGTGGTGAAAAGCTCACCTCGGAGCAAATGGTTGGATTTTGGGCTGATTGGGCAGAAAAATATCCAATAATTTCATTGGAAGATGGCTTAGCCGAAGATGATTGGGATGGCTGGAAGAACCTTACCGATAAAATTGGTGATAAAGTTCAGCTGGTGGGAGACGATCTCTTCGTTACCAATGTAAACAGACTGCAGAGAGGAATTGATGAAGGCATAGCCAATTCGATACTTATCAAGGTAAATCAGATTGGTTCTCTCACAGAAACCATCAATACAATTCGTCTCGCGAAAGAAAACTCATATACAACTGTCATAAGTCACCGATCCGGTGAAACAGAAGACACTACGATTGCAGACCTTGCCGTTGCGTTTAATACAGGTCAAATCAAAACAGGATCTTGCTCCCGAACAGACAGAATTGCCAAGTACAATCAATTACTGCGCATTGAGGAAAAACTGGGAAGCCGAGCGCAATTCCTTGGCTCCTCGTTCAAATTTGCCTAATCCACTAGGATAATAATCATAGGATAATTATCTTAGCCAACAAAGGTGGTATCTGAATTTTTATCAGACAACCATTATTACACACCTTCGAACATCATTTATTTACGGCGGGGGTAGAAACAAAAGTTTAGATATGGAGACATTAAAAGAAAAATTTGCGGAGAAAGCGTTACCAATGACGCAAGAAATTAAGGTAATGTTAAAGGAGTACGGCGACAGTGTAATGGGAGAATACAGGCTCTCCCAGATGTACGGCGGAATGAAGGGAATTGTAGGAATGGTTACCGAAACTTCTAAGCTAGATTCCTCAGAGGGAATTCGCTTTCGTGGATATTCAATTCCTGAGCTAAGGGATAAGCTGCCCAAAGCTCCTGGAGGTTTTGAGCCTTTGCCGGAAGGCATCTTTTACCTGATGCTGATTGGAGAACTGCCTACCGAAGCTGATGTAATAAATGTGAGTAATAATTGGGCGCGCCGCGCAATTGTACCTATGCATGTATTCAATGTGCTCGATGCTCTCCCCAAGTCTTCACACCCCATGATACAGTTTAGCGCGGCAATATTAGCGCTTGGCACGGAGTCAGAATTTGTAAAAGCATATGCCGAAGGGATTAACAAAAAAGATTATTGGGATCCAACGTATGAGGATGTTATGAACCTGATTGCCCGGCTACCGCGGATTGCAGCTTATATCTACCGCAGAAAATATCACAATGACGAACACATTGAGCCAGATGCCAAATTGGACTGGGCTGCCAACTTCGCACACATGCTCGGATTTGACAGCGATGAATTTAAAAGGCTTATGAGGCTCTATATGACCATTCACTCAGATCATGAGGGTGGCAACGTCTCTGCACACGCCACTCACCTCGTGGGCTCTGCATTAAGCGATGCCTACTACTCCTTCGCCTCAGGAATGAATGGCCTTGCCGGCCCGCTGCATGGATTGGCAAATCAGGAAGTGGTCAAGTGGATTCTGCAGATGAAAGAAGAGCTTGGCGGAGGAAAGCCTACGAAAAAGCAAATTGTAAATTATGTGCATAAGACAATCGAGGATGGTAAGGTTATTCCCGGTTATGGTCACGCAGTATTGAGGAAAACAGACCCCAGATACACGGCTCAATTGGACTTTGCCAAGAGATACATCGAAAAAGACGACTTGATAGACACTGTACATATGATTTATGAAGTTGTTCCTCCAGC
>DTRI01000072.1 GCA_012966015.1 Flavobacteriales bacterium
AGTTATAAGGAATGAGAACATTTGCACGTGTAGTTCCACAATTAGAATTCGGTAGAAATGTTACTTGAAAGTCTAAAGTTGGAAGTTAAAGCCCCAGCTTTAGAATATGATCGAATTCCTTATTTGTGACAGGAGATACCGATAAGCGACTGATCTTAACCAACGCCATATCCTTCAACTTCGCATCCGCTTTGATCTGTTTTAAAGTAACCGGATTTTTTAACGCCTCAACAGGCTCGATGTCCATTGCAACCCAGCGGTCATCATCCGTTGTAGGATCCTGGTAATGCTCCTTAATCACTCTGGCATAACCAACAACTTCCAGTCCCTCATTGCTGTGATAATACAGTACAAGATCACCTACCTTCATGGCTTTCATATGCAGCCTTGCAGCATAATTGCGAACGCCATCCCAATAGGTCCATTTGTCTTTTACCAATTCATCCCATGAGTATTTAAAGGGTTCTGATTTAACAAGCCAATAGTTCATTTGGTTTTTATTTATTTGGTTTTACAAGTGGCGCTAATGCATTATTCTGAACACCAATTCTTTTAATATATCACCCTCTGAAGTAGTGGTATTACCAATGCCCTTTGATTGCAGATCAGATTCCCTAATATCAGATATTACAGATTCTAGTTTTTTAACATTGTAATTTCCAGCTGCCAGCTCATAATCGCCCACAAAATAAGGGCTGACCTTGAGCACAGAGGCCACATTGTTTCGTGATCGGTCCTTGATATAATGATAGGTCAAAATCCTACTGAAATAAATAAACAGCGATGAAATTGTGACCACCAAAGGATGGTTTTTTGGTGTAGCTGCAAAATAGTTGATAATCTGATTGGCCTTCAATATATTTTTCACACCAATTGCTTTTTGGAGCTCAAATCGATTGAATTCCTTGCTGATACCAATATTTGCCTCAATATGCTCCGCATTTATCTCAGTCCCCACTTCCACATTAACCATTAGCTTGTCAAGCTCATTGGAAATTTTACCCAGGCCAGTACCCAAATATTCAGTTATAAGCACCAGCGCCTTCGGATTAATAGAATATCCCGCCATTTTCAAGTGCCTGATAACCCATCCCTGAACTTTGTCCTCATACATTGCCTTCGACTCAAATACAACGGCTTGCTTAGCCGCTACCTTGGCGAATATTGTTCGCTTATCCAGAGATTTATATTTGTAGCATATGACCAGGATGGTAGAGGAAAGGGGGGTTTCGAAATAGGGTTGCAATTCTTCAATATTCTTCAAATATTGCGCTTCCTTTATTATAACCACCTGATGGTTAGCCATCATTGGAAATCGTTTCGCTTCACTAATAATGCTAAGCACATCCGTATCACGGCCATATAAAATGGTTTGATTGAATTCTTTCTCGGTCTCATCCAGCACGTTGTAGCTGATGTAGTCACTAATCTCATCTATAAAGTAGGCCTCTTCCCCCATCAGGAAATAGATAGGATGGTAAACTTTATTTTTTAAATCAGTAATTATTTGATCAAATTGCACGGCACAATGGTTTAAAAACGAGTATTAAAAGTCAACATTTTAGTAATGCCCAAATCTGAATTCATGCGTGAATTAAATTTTCCGGCTTACCCTCTCAAAATTAAATTGGTAGCGGGTAAAAAGCAAGTTTTTGATCCGATAAGAAAAAAGTTTTTAATTCTTACTCCGGAAGAATGGGTTCGACAGCACCTCATTCAATTCCTGATTCACCATAATGGGTACCCCGCCAGTCTTTTGGCGATCGAGAGTATGGTCAAATACAACTCGATGAATCGGCGAAGTGATCTTGTTGCCTACAACAGGAAAGGGAAGCCGGTTTTGCTCGCTGAGTGCAAGGCTCCCAGCGTAAAAATAAACCAAGAAGCTTTCGATCAAGTTGCGAGATACAATGTTACGCTTGGTGTAAAGTACTTAATAGTCACAAACGGACTGGTCCATTACGCATGCTACATTGATCATACGCATAAAAAAGTTGAATTCCTGGACAGCTTGCCAAGCTATGAGGACATAGATTCATCCGATTGAGAAGTAATTTGAAAGCAACAACCTTTAGCTCCAATTTTGCGTAAAAGGAAATCTGAATTGATGAAACCTCTGACATTATGAGATACACCACTATTGTTCTGCTGATTGTTCTTTGTTCCAGTGGCTTCAATTACAGCCTGGCCCAGGAGGCAGGTGAATCGTTCATCCCCAAGACTGTTATTTTCAAAGTTAAACCAGCGTACCGTGCCAGCTGCAGTGAAACTCATATTGGTATTAGCGAGTTACAAATGTTGTTCGGAAGCATACAAGTCACTCAGCTGTTTAAGAAATTTCCACGCATTGATCCTCCCACAGCAGGACGGACAGGAAGGGGTGGAGAAGAGCTCACCGACCTATCGCTGATTTATGAGCTGAAGTATAGTTCGGTTACTTCAGTAAGAAAGGTAATCTCCCGGATTGTATCCAGTGGTTTTGTAGAATATGCTCAGCCACATCATCTTCAACAAGCCCTATTTATACCCAATGATGTTGCCGGTTTTTTAGCCCAGCAATTTCATTTGGATAAGATATTGGCCTACGCTGCCTGGGATGTGGATTCTGGCGACACCAATATTGTAATTGGGATTACCGACACTGGGGTTGATTGGGACCATTTGGATTTGCAAGACAACGTCAAATACAATTATCTTGATCCAATTGATGGTGCAGACAATGACAACGATGGGTACACAGACAATTATAGGGGTTGGGATATGTCAGAAAATGACAACGACCCTGTTAGCGTTGGTGATCACCATGGAACATGGGTGGCTGGGTTAGCTGCAGCTTCTACCAACAACGGAATTGGAATTGCAGGTGTCGGATTCAATTGCAAATTTCTACCTATTAAGATAAGCACGGATAACGGTGGCATTGATATGGGTTACGAAGGCATTGTATATGCAGCAACCCATGGTTGCCAGGTAATCAATTGTTCCTGGGGGAGCAAGGACATTCCGGGCCAGTTTGAGATAGATGTAATCGACTTTGCCACCATCAACAAAGATGTATTGGTAATTGCTGCAGCAGGAAATGACGGTAACGAAGGCGTTTTTTATCCGGCATCAATACCTGGAGTAATGAATGTTGGTGGAACCGATTCTAGCGATGCGAAGTTTGATCTGGGTTTTGGGTCTTCTTCCAATTATGGCGTTAACATTGATGTATGTGCGCCAGGTACTCATTTGTACACAACCAACTTTGGAGGTAGCTATATACCAGTAGTAAATGGTGCAGGCACTTCCTTCTCATCTCCCATAGTGGCCGGCGCAGCGGCGATTGTCAGAGCGAGATTTCCTTCCTATACGGCCTTACAGGTGGCTGAGCAATTGAAAGTTACAGCCGACAATATTGACAATGTTAGTGGCAACATCATCTATGCGGGTAAGCTGGGCAGCGGAAGGATCAACTTATACAGAGCGCTCACGGAGAGCTCTTCACCCTCAGTAGTCATGACACAAAAAAATATATCAGGATACAACAACGGCTATTACAATGTTGGAGATACGGTGAAGATAAGCGGAGTGCTCACGAATTACCTTGCACCCACCTCAAATCTTATGGTTACGGCCAGCTGTACTGATCCGTTGGTTACCATTCTCAGTAGTACACTTGAGCTGGGTATAGTTAATACACTCGACACCATAAATATAGCGAGTAGTCCACTGATGTTTCAGTTTGGCCCATCGCAGCCATATAATAGGATAGTAGAGATAAAAATTACGTATACAGATGGTGCCTATACAGGTTTTGAATACATTTCATTCACGTTTAATCCGGATTACCTCAATCTTGAGATTAACCAGATATCAACAACTGTTACAAGCTACGGATTGATTGGATATACGGATGCTGAGTGGCCGCTTCAGATAGAAGGCCTTGGGTTTATGTACAAAGGAGATCAGCTATTATATGAAGGTGGGCTGATGATCGGCGCTACCTCCAGCGGAATTAACTACGTTTCAGATAACATTCGGGATAGCTTAGATGTTCGTAATAATCCAGGATCAGACTCTGATTTTGTGAGGGTTAATGCTCCAATTAGTATGAGTCAGCCCTTGCTTGGAGATGCTATGATCAGTGTTGCGTTCAATGATTCAGGAGCCATGTTTGAGTCGTTAAACTTAAGCGTAGATCAGCGGGTATATGGATGGACTGCCGCGCCCAACGATAAGTATGTGATTAGTGAATACAGTTTAGTAAACGTGGACGATTCTAATACTCTCAGCAATCTATACGCGGGAATATTTGCGGATTGGGATATTATGGACTATAGCCTGAACAGCGTTTCTTACAACGGAAATCATAAGATGGGATATGCCTTCAGCTCTCAGTTGGGAAGTCCTTATGTTGCCATTAAATTACTGAGCAAAGATCCAGTGTCTCATTATGCACTAGATCGAATAATTGGTGGTGGTGGTGGGATTGATATCATTGAGGTAATTGGCTCTTATCCATGGCAATATGACTACCTGAATAATAACACAAAATACCAGCTTTTGTCTACGCAGAGGTTGGGTGCCGGTGTAAATGACATTATTGATATTGTTAGCACTGGTCCGTTTACTCTTAATCCGCAGGATACCGTGAATGTAGCATTTGCACTGATTGCAGGTGACAATCTATCTGATTTACTGCTCAGTGCAGTGGCAGCACAGAATAAATATGATTCCATTTATTACCCTCAAGATACAACAGT
>DTRI01000073.1 GCA_012966015.1 Flavobacteriales bacterium
GAGAAAAGTTAGAGTGGAAGATGGTATTTTCTTGCCCAGATATAGGCTGCCCACTGAAGCCGAATGGGAATTCGCATCTCTTGGCTTGATAGGAAACACTTACTTTGAGAGAATAACAGAAAGAAGAGTATACCCATGGAATGGTCACTATGTAAGAAATGACCACAGCAAATATTTGGGTAGTATGATGGCAAACTTCAAGAGAGGAAGAGGGGACAATATGGGAGTTGCTGGAAGACTAAACGATAATGCTGATATCACTTCGCCGGTTTACGCTTATTGGCCCAATGATTATGGTCTTTATAATATGGCTGGAAATGTGTGTGAATGGGTAAAGGATGTATATCGTCCGCTATCAGCGGAAGACAATGATGACTTCAGAGCATTTAGAGGAAATGTTTTCAAGACCCAAGTTAGGGATGAGGAAGGAGCAATTGAAGAGAAAGACAGCTTGGGAAGAATTATATGGAGAGAGGTTGCTGATGCTGATCATAAAGATGAGAATCTGGAGAGAAGAAACTACAAGATAGCCGATAACATTAGCTACCTTGACGGTGATAAAATATCCAGTTTGAAATACCAAGAGGAAGAACTGGAACCGGATGACTTGAAGAAAATGATGTATGAGATCACCGGTGAGCAGCCTACAACGTTAATAGATGATAGAGCACGGGTATACAAAGGTGCCTCATGGAGGGATAGAGCTTATTGGATGGGCCCCGGTACCAGGAGATTTCTTGATGAAGAACAGTCAACAAGCTGGTTGGGATTCAGATGTGCAATGGTTAGAGTGGGAAGCCCCGTGGGATTCTAATTTTAAAGAATACATTTTCTTAAAAGAGTAAACCCCCGCACCGCACTTAATACTTAAGTGCGGTGCGGGGGTTTTGTTAAATATCACCTGAGAACATTGGAAATTCAAGAGTTACATAAGATTTATTCAAAGCATTCAGTAGTTTCTACTGATACCAGGAATATTGCCCCGAATTCGCTGTTCTTTGCCTTAAGAGGGGAGAATTTTGATGGCAATGAGTTCGCGGCGGAGGCATTGAAGCAGGGATCAATATTTGCAATTGTAGATGAGCCATCTGTAGCTGAAGATGATAAATGTATTTTGGTTGACGATGTACTTAAAACACTTCAAGACTTAGCGACGTATCATTTACAGCAAAAAAATGTTCAGGTAATAGCCATAACCGGAACCAACGGCAAGACAACAACCAAGGAGTTGCTGAACGCAGTACTTTCTAAAAAGTTCAATGTTCATGCTACAAAGGGAAATCTAAACAACCACATAGGTGTTCCTTTAACTATTCTCTCCATGAAAAGCGCCGCCGAATTACTGGTAGTAGAATTAGGTGCAAATCATATTGGAGAGATTGAGAAATTGTGCGTCATTGCCCAACCCTCATTTGGTTTGATTACTAATATTGGTAAAGCGCATTTGGAGGGATTTGGTTCTCTGGAAGGGGTTGTCAAGGCCAAAAAGGAACTCTACCAATACATTGCTGACCATAAAGGAACGTTATTTGTGAACGGATCCGATGATAGGCTGCTGGATTTGAGCAAAGGTGCCAGGAGAATACTATATGGAAGCGCAGATTCCAATGATTGCGTATGTAAAGTTGAGGAATGTAACCCCTTTGTAGTGGTTAAGTGGGTACGCCGAGAAAATAAAGTGGATAAGCAGTATGAGGTTGCGTCCAAGATTTTTGGGGAATATAATTTCGATAATATCGCCGCAGCAATTTGTATTGGAAATAGTTTTGGTATTGCTCCCCAGGATATTACAACCGCTATCGAAGATTATTTACCAGCTAACAACAGGTCCCAGATTTTGGAAACGGATTTTAACAGAATAGTGTTGGATGCTTACAATGCCAATCCAATGAACATGAAAGCGGCCCTGGAAAGCTTTCATCAGATGGAAAGTGATAATAAGGTATTGATAATAGGAGATATGCTAGAGCTTGGCAGCTATACCCAAGAGGAGCATTTGGCAATTCTTGAGCAAGTACGGAAGCAGCAATTCGATAATGTGTTTTTAGTAGGTGAAAACTTTGGCAGGATCAAAGATTCTATTTCCTGTACACATTTCAATACCGTACAACAGGCCAAAGACTACCTAGTTGAGACACCGGTTAGGAATTCCCTCATACTGTTAAAAGCATCAAGAGGAATTGGATTGGAATCCTTGGTGGAAGCACTCTAGGCTTTAGTTCAATATGGCTCTGGAAATCACAATCTTCTGTATTTCCGTAGTACCCTCATAGATTTGGGTGATCTTGGCATCGCGCATCATTCGCTCAACATGATACTCTTTTACATACCCATAACCACCATGTATCTGAACTGCTTCAATTGTTACTTTCATAGCCACTTCTGAGGCAAAAGCTTTTGCCATAGCACTGGCGGTTGCGTAATCTTGCCCCTCATCTTTGAGCCATGCCGCTTTTAAGCACAGCAACCTGGCGGCTTCTATTTCTGTGGCCATATCAGCCAATTTAAATTGAATGGCCTGGTGTTTAGCAATTTCTTTACCAAATGTCTTGCGCTCTTGCGAGTAGGCCAATGAAAGCTCATATGCCCCGGCAGCAATTCCAACTGCCTGGGAAGCAATTCCTATTCTTCCCCCTGAGAGGGTTTTCATAGCGAAAACAAATCCCTTGCCATCTTCACCAATCCTATTCTCTTTCGGCACCTTAACATCGGTAAACATGAGGGTGTGCGTATCCGAACCTCTTATGCCTAACTTTTGTTCTTTAGTTCCAATAACAAATCCTTCCATCCCCTTTTCGACAATAAATACATTGATGCCATGATGTCTCTTATCGGCATCGGTTTGAGCAAAAACCAGATATATCGAAGCGCTATTCCCATTCGATATCCAGTTTTTTGTTCCATTTAGCAAATAGTGATCTCCTTTATCAATGGCTTTCGTACGTTGTGAGGTTGCATCCGATCCCGCTTCTGGCTCCGAAAGACAAAAAGCACCGATAACTTCACCGGACGCAAGTGGCTTCAAATATTTTTGTTTTTGTTCTTCTGAACCATACTTCTCCAGGCCCCAGCAAACTAGAGAATTGTTTACTGACATTACTACAGCTATTGACGCATCCACCTTTGCTATTTCTTCCATGGCGAGTACGTAGCTCACTGCATCCATACCGCCACCTCCGTATTCTGCAGGTGTCATCATACCAAGGAAACCTAACTCCCCAAGTTTTTTTACTTGCTCTGTAGGAAATTGTTGTTTTTCATCTCTTTCGATGACTCCCGGCAACAATTCTGTTTGAGCAAAGTCTCTGGCTGCCTTTCTTACTGATTCCTGTTCCTCTGTAAACTGTATATTCATGGTAGAATCCCTTTTGAATTGGAGGCGCAAAGGTAAATTTTTCATCTGAAAATTGCTAATCTTGCTAGTCGGAAGCTAAGCGGTGGAGCAGAAAACAAAATACAATGTAATTGGACTTATGTCAGGCACGTCAATGGATGGGTTGGACATGGCATATTGTGAATTTATAACGGACCAGGGTAATTGGCAGTTCAAAATTGTTGTTGCCCAAACTATTCCGTACTCTAAGGAGTGGTTCGCGAAACTTACAGAAGCACCATTGCTGGAAGAAGTCGGTTTGAACGATTTACAGCTGGAGTACGGACAATATATTGGCCGAGCTGTGAATGATTTTATTGAAGAGAATCAATTAAATACTGAACTAATCTGTTCACATGGACACACCATTTTTCATGATCCTGAACAAGGAATTACTTTTCAGTTAGGGTCAGGAAAAGAAATTTCAGAGACGACCAAGACCTCGGTAATATCCAATTTCCGGGCTCTTGATGTATCGTTAGGTGGGCAGGGTGCTCCACTGGCACCAGTAGGGGACAAGCTTTTATTTCCGGAATTTGAATATTGCATGAATTTGGGAGGATTTGCAAATATTTCCTTCGATGAGAATGGAAAAAGAATAAGTTTTGACATATGTCCAGTCAATATAGCAATGAATGAAATATCCCAGCAGCTAGGCCTGGAGTATGATGACAATGGAGAAAATGCATCAAAAGGTAAGGTAGATGGGAAATTGTTGGACGAACTAGATGGCTTGCAATATTACAATGAAAGCTCTCCAAAGTCGTTGAGCAGGGAATGGTATGAAGGTAATTTCAAACCTTTTATCGATGGGTCGCTTATTTCTTCTGAAGATAAGCTTTGCACTTTGTGTGAACACATCGCCAATCAGGTAGCAAAGGCATTGGAAGGCAGCTCCGAGGGCGATAAGCTTCTAATTACAGGAGGAGGAGCCCACAATCAATATTTAATTGATCAAATTTCCGCCAAGCTGAATTTGAAAGTGCATATTCCCTCACAGCAAATCGTTGATTTCAAGGAGGCCCTTATATTTGGGTTTTTGGGAATTCTCCGGGTGCGGAATGAGATAAATTGCCTGGAGTCAGTAACGGGAGCGGAAAGAGACAGCTCGGGAGGCGAAATTCACGAATTCAACGGTTAGTTCTTTCTTATTGTTTCCCTGTTTCTATCCAATTGTTTTTATACTTTTGCTCCGATTTACCGGATTAATATTCCAATGGACTTCCAAGAAATACTGGATTCTTCGTTCTGGGGAAACACGATAGAAAATTATCTTTGGTTTTCAGGCATAATACTGTTGGCTGTTGTTTTCAAGCGGTTCATCTCCAAAAAGCTTGGAAATCTGATATTCAAACTTTTTAAGAAAGATAAATCTGATGGTGTAGGTGCGGATCATTTCTTTGAATTAATGATCAAGCCCGTGGAATTTCTGATCGTTCTGGTTGGTTTGTCCTTCGCTGTATCAACACTGAATTTTCCTGACCCCCCTGAGGAAGAGCTCGGTTTGGGTGGCGTGATTGATTTATTGATTCAGATTTCGATAGTAGTGTCTGTTACCTGGTCACTTTTAAGGTTAATAGACTTTTTTGGACTGGTTCTTTTGCGGCGAGCTGAAAAAACAGAAGGCACCACTGACGACCAAATAATTCAGTTTCTCAAGGAGGCCTTAAAAATATTCACCTACATATTTAGCTTTCTCTTCATCCTGGGAGCAGTATTCAAACTCAATATCGGTGCTATGGTTGCGGGGCTGGGTATTGGAGGACTGGCTATAGCATTGGCAGCTCAGGATACCCTGGAAAACGTAATTGCCTCCTTTATTATCTTCTTGGATAAACCTTTTAAACAGGGCGATTACATCAGTGTAAGTGGGGCAAAAGGCGTAGTAGAGCGAATTGGATTCAGAAGTACAAGAATTCGAACACTTGAGAAAAGTTACTTGACCATTCCCAATAAAATGTTGATCAGCGATGTGCTTGACAACTTGTCGCTCAGAACGTTTAGAAGATCCAAATTCTATATTGGCCTTGTTTATAGCACCACCCAGGATCAGATTAAATCGATCGTATCTGAAATCCAGAAATATCTTGATGATCATGAAATGACGAATGAAGATGGGCTGGTTCGATTTGAGGAATTTGGTGATAGCTCTCTAAATATTATGGTGCTTCTTTATGTGGACACACAGCAGTATGCAGAATTTCTCGAAGTGTTGGAAGATGTAAATTTTCAGATTATGGAGATTGTAAAGAGGAACGGAAGTGACTTTGCATTCCCTAGCACTACTGTTTATCTACAGAAAGAGTAAGGGAAATTGTTAAACCAGATTAAATAAAGAGTAGGACATGTTTATTTTGATGCTGGTTGTTTTTGTAATTGGTTATGCGGCAATAGCGTTTGAACACACTATAAGGGTTGACAAGGCGGCCTCGGCACTATTGATAGGTACAATTACTTGGACAATATATACAATAGGAGCGGTGGACATCCTCCCCAACAGCCCATACTTTCAGGATTATTTAACTGAAAATCCAGATGGAACTGTAATTGACTTCATCGTACATCATGAGATACTCCACCATCTGGCAGAAATAGCACAGATATTATTTTTCTTACTGGGAGCCATGACCATTGTTGAACTGATTGATTCTCATGAAGGTTTTGCAGTAATTACTGACCGAATCAATACGGGAAACAGAATAAAGCTATTGTGGATAATAAGTATATTAACCTTCTTCTTTTCTGCTGCTTTGGATAATCTAACTACTTCAATCGTGATGGTAGCACTCCTGAGAAAGCTCATAAAAGAGAAAGAGGAAAAATGGTTTTTTGGAGGAATGGTGATTCTTGCGGCCAATTCTGGAGGTGCCTGGTCACCAATAGGTGATATCACAACTATCATGTTATGGATTGGCGGACAGGTTACAGCCAAAAATATTATACTAAACCTATTCATTCCCAGTTTGGTTTGTATGCTTGTTCCATTGATTTATCTGTCTTTCACAAAGAAGGGAGAAGTTGTGAGGGCACTTGGGCGAATGGACCCGGAGCACATGAAAAACCCCACTACTTTGTTCGAACGAAATTTGGTGTTCGTTACAGGTGTGTGTGGTTTACTATTTGTTCCTGTGTTTAAAACGTTGATACATCTACCACCTTTTATGGGCATGACGCTGAGCCTGGGTGTATTGTGGGTGCTAACTGAAGTTTTGCATAGAAAGAAGAACAAGGAAGACAAGACATCGCTATCGGTTATCGGAGTACTTCAAAAGGTAGATGTCTCTACGGTATATTTCTTTTTAGGCATATTACTCGCCGTGGCTAGTTTGCAATCAGCAGGTCATTTGGGCATTTTGGCAACATGGCTAAACAATGAAATAGGAAACATTTATGTCATTAACATGGTGATTGGAGCCCTATCAGCAATAGTTGACAATGTTCCACTGGTAGCAGGTGCAATGGGCATGTATGAATTAGGACCCCTTGTCCCAGGCAAAGCTTATCCTGTTGATCACGAATTTTGGGAGTTTTTGGCCTATTGCGCTGGCACAGGAGGATCTATGTTGATAATTGGTTCTGCGGCAGGCGTGGCTGTAATGGGCATGGAAAAGATAGATTTTATCTGGTATATTAAGAAGATCAGCGTTTTGGCGATGATTGGATATTTGGCAGGGGCAGCTACGTATTTATTGCTGAACTAATAAATAGAGGCTTAGAGAACAAATTGGCGTAATTTTCGTTACAGAGCGTATATGAAAGTGTTTTCAAACATATTGTTGGTAGTATTTTACCTATTTGTATCAGTAGGGGTAGGGTACAACACACATTACTGCGGAGGCAAATTATCCTCAGTAGATCTATATGCCAAATCGTCTGCCTGTTGTTGTGACGATGACATGGAAATGGCCGATAACTGCTGTGATGATGAGAGCAGTTACTTTCAATTTACTTCAGATCAGAAGATAGCTGAAAGAACGAGCATATCCGTTACCGAGAGCAGTATGTTGGCCGATCTGTATATCGAAATTAATAATGATGCAGTCGATAGGAGTCGCGATTTAGAAAGCACTGCCTATCTCGATCTGTCCCCTCCAGATCCAGAACGGATCTATCTTCTCAATTGTTCCTTTGTTTTTTACGGTTAGTTACTGATGCGTTGTATTAATGCTGAGTGATCAGCAATTTAAACGTATGTCAAATATTTTAAAACTAATTGTGATGAAGAATATAATTAAACCTCTATTAATAAGTGCAATGGTGGCGCTTTTAAGCGTTACGGTTAATGCACAGGAAAAGAGCCCAGAAACTTCCCAAACCGGCAAGGTAACATGCAAATTCAAAGTTGAAGGCGTGTGTGGAATGTGTAAGACCAAAATAGAAAATGCTGCATTTGTCAAAGGCGTAAAATTTGCGTCATGGGACAAAAATACCGGCATCATCGAAGTGGTGTACAAATCGGATAAAACCACGGAGCAGAAAATCCATGAGAGTATTGCTAAATCTGGGTATACTACCGAAAAGGTGAAAGCTACAGATGAAGCATATAATGCGCTGCCCAAGTGCTGCAGGTATAAGGAGCTGGAGGTTCACTAAGATTTTAGTAAACATAGAGGCTGATGCGGATTGGAAGATTTCTTTCAGTCACGGTATCATGCTCACTATACACTTTAGATGAGACATCCAGGATTTATTATTACCGTATTGGTTTTTGTTTTGAGTCAACAAATGTTATTGGCACAAGACGTTATGAAGGGCGTGGTGGTAGAAGAGGACAAGAAGGGAAATTTACGTCCACTTATTGGAGCCAACGTTTATTGGGAAGGAACTACAAAGGGCGCTTCAACGGATACGAATGGAGTATTCCGGGTTGATTACAAACCCGAGTACAGGAATCTGATCATCAGTTACATTGGGTACCAAACGGATACGGTGTTGATTGAGCATCCGCAGATGTTGTCGATCATATTAAAAAGCTCGGCAATGCTTAATGAGGTGAAGGTGGTATACAAGAAAAAGACGACGGAGGTTTCCTTCATGGATCCTATCAAAACAGAAATAATGGGTGAGAAGGAGCTGTTCAAGGCGGCCTGTTGTAACCTTTCGGAAAGTTTTGAAACCAATCCCTCTATCGACGTATCATTCACCGACGCTATTACCGGAACAAGGCAAATACAGATGCTGGGACTGGCCGGCTCCTACACGCAAATATCCCAGGAGAATATTCCTGCCGTTAGGGGATTGGCTGCCATCTATGGGCTGTCCTATATTCCCGGAGCATGGATGAGCTCAATACAAGTAACGAAGGGAATGGGCCCGGTAATAAATGGTTTTGAAAGTATGGCAGGCCAGATCAATGTGGAATTAAAAAAACCAGATGACGAGGAGAAGCTCTTTCTGAATTTTTACATAAATGAAGGTGGGAGGATGGAAATCAACTCAACGTTCAACCAACGGGTTGGCCCTAAATGGTCCACAACATTGTTGATGCATGCCAAAAATCAATCGTTCAAAATGGATAGAAATGGAGATTCATTTATAGATAACCCCATTGGCAACAACTTAATATTAATGAATCGTTGGAAGTTTGATAACCAAAAAGGATTAAGAGTTCGCTTTGGACTGAAAGGGCTGTATTACGATAACAACGGAGGTCAAATGGACTATGTTCGGGAGCGTGACCAATTCACCACCAATTATTATGGGCTCAAGATCGAGACAAACAGATACGAAGCATTCTTTAAATCCGGATATGTCTTTCCCAACAACAAATACAAGAGCATAGGATTGCAATTGTCAGGTTCTTATCATGATCAAAATTCTCATTTTGGTTTGCGTCGTTACACAGGCAATCAGAAATCCTTCTATTCAAATCTTATATACCAATCAATAATTGGAAACACGAACAATGTGTTCAAAACGGGAGTGAGTTTTGTGTATGATGACTATCTCGAAACATTGGATTCAACTGATTATAAGAGAATAGAAAGTACACCGGGAGCATTTTTCGAATATACCTCCAGGGGATTGGAGAACTTTACAATGGTACTTGGACTTAGAGCAGACTATCATAATAATTATGGTGCTTTTGTCACACCCAGAGTGCATATGCGTTATGCCTTAACGGAAACCACTGTAATTAGAGCGTCTGCGGGAAGAGGACTAAAAACAGCTAACATCTTTTCTGAGAACATTGGTGTTTTGGCCAGCTCCAGAAATATTATTATTGATGGTGATGCAAATAAGCCCGGTTTTGGCCTTCGCCCGGAAATTGCGTGGAATTATGGAATTAATGTAACGCAAGACTTTAAATTGGATTATCGAGATGGGAGCATCGGCGTAGATTTTTACAGAACGGATTTTCAAAACCAAATTGTTCTTGATCTCGATCAGAATACACAGGAAGCATGGTATTACAACCTCGATGGTGTGTCGTACTCCAATAGTTTTCAGGCCACTATTAATTATGAGCTGATGCGAAAGTTGGACCTGCGAATTGCCTATCGCTGGTTTGAAGTTAAAACAACTTATAACAATCAACTGCTCAGTAAGCCTTTAATCGGGCAAAACAGAGCGTTTTTAAATCTGGCTTATGAAACTGGTAACACATGGATTTTTGATATTACTTTCCAGTGGCAGGGGCAAAAGAGAATTCCCAACACAGCTACAAATCCAGAGGATTACAGGCTCGATAGCCATTCTCCTGATTACTTTGTTTTGAATGCGCAGATTACCAAGAAGTTCAAAAATGGGATTGACATTTATCTGGGAATGGAGAATATTACAGATTACAAACAGAATAATCCAATACTTGCCTCTGACCAGCCTTTCGGTCCTTACTTCGACAGCTCACTCATATGGGGGCCCATCTTTGGAAGAATGACTTATTTTGGGCTGAGGTATAAGTTGAAGAAAAAGAGTAAGAAGTAATCTTACTGCTTATTTCCCATAGCTATGTAAAGGGAATACTGAGCCTGGTTGTAATTAGTGATCGCACGTATGTTATCAATCTCAGACTGTAAGAGCTGTTCCTGAGCCTGAAATACTTCTAACGGAAGGGACGTTCCCAGTTTTTGTCGTTCCATACTTTGCTCCAGTGCTGTAGTGGCATAACCAAGCGCCTCTGTGGCCAGCTTCATCTGTTCAGTCGCAATTGCCACCCCGCCTTCGGCGTCCAGAACCTCCCGCTTGATTGTGTTTTTGGCCTGGTCCAAATGGATCTGTTCCATTTTTATTCTGGCATCGTATTGCTTTCTGCTTCCACCAAAAAACAAAACACCCAGCGGAATGTTCCATTTGGCTCCGATGTAATAGGAGTATTCATTCACCAGCGGATTGAAGTAGGGCCCGAACAAGCCGTCGTTAAATCCCAGATTTAAATCAGGCAATAACAACCCCGTGGTGGATGATTTTCTTCCAATGGCCAGGGCGTCCATTTTACTTTGAAACATCATAGTTTCCGGTCTCAATGCATAAGCTTTTTCATAGCTTGCAATAGAAGTATCTACCAGGGCGATGGGAACAAGTACGGAATCACTTACTATCAATACTACGTCATCTTTAATATTCAGGATGTTGAGAAGTTCGTTGGAGGTAGATAAGATTTCCCAGCGCGCATTGCTCTGCTCGATCTTTATGTGATTGAGGTTGGCTTTTGCCAGCAAGACATCTGATTTGTATCGGATTCCAGCTTCTACCTGAAACTCTATTTGCCGGGTGATATCAGCTGCTTTCTTTACAATTTTGTTCAGTGCCGTTAGCTTGCCCTGCGCTGCGCCCAATTCATAGTAAGTTTTGACTGCTTCTAGCTGTACTCGATTTGATTCAGCTGCAGTAGCGTACTCTGCCGTTTTGATATCCTGCTTGGCCTCCAAATAACTGAATACTGCATCGCCGAGGTTCCAGTCGGCGGTAATTGCGGCACCACCCCAGAACGAATTCTTATTTACCTCGATAAATGTTCCGTCAGTGGCTTGAGCATTTCCCTCATATCCGACCAAGAGTACTCCCGGGCTGATAGTTGGTAAGAACCACTCTTTCGCAGTCTTTGCCTCGGCAATAGCGAGCTCCCGTCGTGCGTCCATTTCCGCAACCCGTAGGTTGTTTGCCCCAGCTAATTTCATCACCGTATTCAGATCAATGGGCATCTGAGTTTTGGCGTCTTGTCCGTGAAGCTGAACAGCCCAAACAGCAACTAGTACGGCTATCGCAAATATTCTGAGGTTTAATATTTTCAATGTGCTATTCACTCGGTGTTGCTCTTAATAACAGCTTCCACAGATTGACCCGCTTTAACCAAACTTTTCCCCTGAATGATTACCTGCGAATTCAAGTCGATATTGTCATTTAGTACTTCGAAGAAGTCTTTATTCGACAATCCTTTTCTCAGGGGAATTCGTTCTACTACGTTGTCCTTGACCACCAATAAGAACAGCTCATCCTGAAATATTAGCTGCCCGGTAACGGGTAATGAGAGAACACTATCACGGCTCGTGAGCGGTATGGTAACCTTCGCATACATTCCCGATTTTATTTTGCCGTCTGGATTTGCCAGATCTACTTCAACCTGCATTGTTTTAGAAGCGAAGTCCATTGCCCCTGCTGTTCTGCTGATCTTGGCCTTGTAAGATGCACCTGCCAACTCAGGAAAGTTGATAACAACATCCATGTCAGTATTAATATTTGATGCATCCGACTCAGGCAGAGGGATGGTAAGCCGAATGGGATCAAGTTGCTGTAGTTCAACAATTGCAGAGGCGTTTGAATTGTTCATTCCGCTTTGAATGAGGGCTCCTTGATCTACAAATCGCTTTGTAATTGTTCCGTCAAAGGGCGCTTTCACACGCAAGAATCCACGGCGATCCTGTATGGCACTCACCTCTGCTGAGGCAGCCAAATACTCAGCCTTTGCTTCGTCTAATATTTGTTTCGGCGTAAGGTCTGGTGTGTTTTTGTAGCTTTCCTCCAGCCGTTCATAGTTTGCTCTTTTGGCCTCAAACCGTGCAACCAACTTGTCACTCATTCTGTTCAATTCGGGATTATCTAATTCGGCAATGAGCTCCCCCTGTTTCACTTGATCTCCGATGTCCTTGTGGATAACTCTCAGGTACCCACTCTCCATGGCATGAACGAGAACGATCTTGTTGGGCATGGCAGTTCCCGTAATCTGTATCTCGCCAACAAAGTCGCGATAAGCAGGGTTAACCACTTCAACGATCTGAGTTTTCACATCGGCCACTTCTGATTCGGAAGTATGTTGGTCGGCGGGCTGACAGGCGATCAAGAAGCCCACAAGGGCAAATCCAGATAGCCTTATATTATTCAGTAATTTGTTCATCGGTTGCAGTATTAGTAGATTTTGCTATATACGAATAGAGAATAGGTACAATAAAAAGAGTAAGGATCATGGCCATAAATGTGCCTCCTATTACGGCAATCGCCAGAGGAACATTGGATTCCGAGCCCTTGCTCAAGGCCATTGCCGTGGGCAGTAAGCCAAAAATGGTAGTGCTTGCTGTCATTAGCACGGGCCTGAACCGATCAGCGGCGCCGTTAATAATAGCTTCGGTCTTATCTTTTCCTTCTTTTATCAAATTGTTGATTCTATCAACCAGAATGTTTCCATAGGAAACGGCAATACCAACCATCATGATAATTCCCATGATGGATTGAATGCTCAAGTAGGTGCTGGTGACATACATGAGAAAAGCCACCCCTATAATTCCAAGTGGGAAAACGAGTATAATGATCAAAGGCAGTCGGAATGAGCGGAATAAGGGAGTAATGATCAGGAAGGCCATAATTACTGCCAACGCAAGCCCCAGGCCCAAATCTCCGAAAGAGCTCTTAATTACGGCAACTTCTCCCTGAAAGGTGACAGTATATCCCTTTGGCAGCTCCAAATCATCTAATAAAGCCTGAATTTTATCTGATACAGAACCAATATCTTCTCCTTCCACGTTGGCATATACATTAAACACCCTGGAAAGATTATGGTGGTTGATTTCAACGGCATTGGTAGTCTCGCTAATTTTTGAGAAAGCCCTGAAGGGAATTGGTTTGTCATGTGTTTTGCTGGCAATCGTTACATTTTCCAGCACATGTTCGTTATCGATTTGATTTTCTGGATAGGTTACACCCACGTAATAGTGGTTTCCATTCCTTTCGTCAATCCAAAAGGATTTGCTGTAAGTAGTTGACGAGTTTAAGGCCGAAACAATGTTTTTGATGGCATCTACAGGTTCAACGCCTAATTCCGAAGCTTTGATTCTGTCGATGTCAATATTCTTGGCTGGCTGATCCAGCCTTTGTAATATGGTTACATCGCGTGTGGCGGAAATGGTGGAGATGGTATCTTTAATTCTCTCCGCCAATTCCCTAAGTACCTCCAGTTTGTTTCCCTTAACCTGTACATCAATTGGTGATGGCTTTCCCTCATTTAACGCTGCAGTAATTAAGCCCCCCGTGTTGAAGCTCAGCTCAATTCCTGGAAATGCCCTGGTCATCTTTTTGCGAAGCCTCCTGGCATATTCGGGAGTGCTCACCTCATGTTCAGGTTTAAGCTGAATACCAATAAAAGCGTCCATCGTTCCAGAATTAGGAGTGTATGCCGCAGGCAGGTCGTAAAAAATTCCAATATTTGAAATTAGCTGTTGAAGGTCAGACCCGGTTTCCGTGCGGATTAATTCTTCCATTTTGGCAATGGTCTCATTTGATTTTCTCAACGGAGTTCCGGATTCCATTCTCACCTGTATCTCCATTTGCCCAACGTCCGTAGATGGAAATAGCTCGTATCCCAGATTGACCAATACATAGGAGGCGAGAACAAAAAGCCCAACAATTAAAAATAAAATTGATCCTCTTCGTTTCAATACACCCGAGAGAGCTTTTTGATAATTCTCTCGTTGTTTTTCAATAAACCGCTGGAAAAAACCTTGGGTTTGTATTTGCTCTGCCTCCTCCTCTTTGGGCTGCCGCTGCTTAAAGAAATAGGCAGCTGAAATGGGTATGAGTGTTAAAGAGAAAATGTAAGATCCTATCATAGCACCTGCAACTGTGATGGCCAGAGGCGAGAATAGAAATTTTGTTATTCCCGTCAGGAACATCACTGGAAAGAACACCACGATTATCACCAATGTGGATGCTAATACCGGTTGAGCAACTTCCATTGCCGCATCAGATGCAGCATCCATCGGTTTTTTACCCATGTTCAGGTGTCGATCTATATTCTCAAGTACAACAATGGAGTTGTCGACAAGCAAACCCAGCACCAGAGCTATGCCGCCTAACGTGATGCTATTTATGGCTTGTCCAGTGGCCCATAGTACGATAAATGAGAACATCACCGACAGGGGCAGGCTTATAGAAACAATCATGGCAGCTCTGAAATTTCCAAGAAACAAAAGCAACACAATTACTACGAGGATCAGGCCGCCTAAACCAGCATATGCTAATCCGGAAATGGAACTTCTTACATAGGTAGATTGATCGAAAATGATATTGAGATTTACGTCTTCAGGCATTCTCTGTTTGAGCAATGGAAGTGCTGCTTTCACCGCGTTCACTGAAGCAATGGTATTGGCATTTGGCCTTTTGAAGATAGGCAGATACACCTGTTCCCGGCCATCTATTCTGGCAATGTTGGTTTGAATGGCAGCTGCATCCTCAGCATGTCCTATATCCTTTACATAAATGGGCTTGCCATTTCTATAAGTGATAACAATGTCATTGAAATCCTCTACATCGATGATCATTCCCTTAGCATCAATACCATAATTGATTTCACCGATCTTTGCTATACCAGAGGGAATCATGGTGGTGTTCTTGTGGATGGCATCATTTACTTGTGTTTGTGATATGCCCAATGCCTCCAGCTTGGCTGGGTCCACAAAAATGTAAATGCGCCTCAATGAACCGCCATAGGCTGCCGGAGCGATAATTCCTTTTACACCACTGAGCATTTGACGTAAATTGTAATAGGCAACGTCATATAGCTCCTTACCATTCTTAACATCACTACTTACGGTAAGTAACATAAGTGGTTTGGATGCAGTGGGATCGAAAGGCTGTATCATCGGAGGTAATGTGCCAGGAGGTTGGTAATACATATCCGACATGGCATAGGATGAGGTATTGGCCATGGCCTCCGCGGGGTCTATTTCAGCACCATAGAAGTTCGTTACAATACTCACTCCCATAAGACTTTTAGAAAGCTGTTTTTCTATTCCAGGTGATTGTCCGGTCCATCGTTCCATTCGGCTTGTGATGTCCTTCTCTACAACCATTGCAGGCATACCCGGGTACAGCGTGAGAATTTGCATGGCCGACTTCTTAAACGATGGCAGAATATCTACCGGCATTCGTGGAATTACCACCGCAGCCATAACAGCAACGACAATGGCAAATACCATCACCAGGAAAGGATTGTTGAAGCTTGTTTTAATCATGCGTACTGATACATCTTTTAATAATAAATGGCACAGTAGTACCCCATCAGATTGAAGGGAAGGCAAAACTAAGCAAATTTTAACATGTGCTCAGAGGTCAAACCCATTAGAAGCTATTAACCGCTAAATGT
>DTRI01000074.1 GCA_012966015.1 Flavobacteriales bacterium
GCAATTGTTGTCCTGCTGCATCTTGACAAAGTTCTTTACAGCACCAAAATAATTGCCCAGATGCAATTTCCCTGTAGATCTTATTCCGCTTACTACCGTTTCCATAATTTACAGGCTGTTTTTTAACTTTACGGAGCAAAGTTAGAAAAATGAATTTCACCGCGACAGAAACAGACCACGCATTGGTGGTTTTCTTCTGCAAGCATTCATCAATGTACTGGTAGACAAAATAAATATTCTATTTTCGAACCATGATACGGCCGCTGTTATTTCCATTGATTTTAATATGGCGCGTTTACTACTTTGCCGTTTTCATCGTCCTTTTTTTACTTCTTTTCCCAGTATTTTTTGTAGTGTTACTAAATGAAAAAACTTTCTGCATCGCCTTTGCCCTAAAGCGATTTGTGGCTATTTCCTCCAGGATTTTAGCTGGAGTATATGTTTCTGTGGAGCGAGAGAGTAAACTCGATCAGAATCAATCCTATATTTATTGTTCGAACCATACTTCTTACCTCGATATTGAGCTGATGTATTCCATGTTCCCCCGTTACTTCGTTTTTATGGCGAAAGCTGAGCTGCGTTCGGTACCACTCTTCAGATTATTTTTTAAGGATATGGACATCGCCGTTGACCGGGGCAGCAAGATGGCTTCACACAAAGCCTTTGAAAGAGCTGGATTGGATATTGATAAAGGGCATTCTGTGGTTATGTTTCCGGAAGGGACAATACCTGAGAATGTACCCGAGATTGGAAGATTTAAAAATGGCCCCTTCAAGCTGGCAATTGAGAAACAGATACCCATTGTTCCCATTACTTTCAAAAACAACTATAAAATAATGCCGAAAAAGATTTGGTCAATAGACTGGGGTGGCCCGGGAATAGCCAAGGTCGTTGTACACAATCCGATAAGCACAACAGGAATGACCGAAGATAATGTGGTATCTTTGCGAGAAGAAGTTTTTAACACTATTAACAATACATTATCAGGATATGAGCATCGACAAAGCAACGGTTGAACAAATAGCAAAGCTGGCCAAATTGGAATTTGACGATACGTCGAAGGAAGAGATTATGAAGGACCTGGACCGGATGCTGCAATTCGTAGACAAGCTAAACGAGCTCAACACAGCTAATGTAGAGCCCCTCACGCATATTACTGAAGAACAGAATGTGCTCCGAACTGATGTAGTGAAAACCGAAATATCCCAGGCTGAGGCGCTGAAAAACGCTCCGCACAAAGACTCCGATTACTTTATTGTTCCTAAAGTATTAACAAAGGAGGACCGCTGAATAATTAGCAGTGTTCGTTGAATGCCCCTACAAGATTGTCGGCTATGTGCTGAACAGTCGAACCCTCTATACTGTGCCTTTCAACCATATGCACCAATTTCCCATCCTTAAACAATGCTACAGCTGGAGATGAAGGAGGATAAGGGACCATATAGCTCCGTGCCCTTTCGGTTGCCTCTGTGTCTACACCCGCAAATACCGTTGTGATACTATGGGGAACTTTGGCGTTTTGTAGTGCTAATTTAATTCCGGGCCTTGCCATTCCCGCTGCACATCCGCAAACGGAGTTAATTACCACCATGGTTGTGCCGCTGGAATTTTGTAATGCTTCGTCCACCTCTTTTGCTGACTTCAATTCTGTAAAACCCACCGAAGTGAGATCTTCACGCATTGGAACCACTAACTTTTCTGGATACATGCTAATATTCTTTAATTGTTAGAAACCGCAAAGGTACGAATTAGTAAGCAGAAACCGTATCTGGTGGGTTCACTTTCTTCGAGAAGCAAAGAAAGTGTTTAACAGCTCTTCACATTCCTCTTTCATAACACCTGATTTTACGTTGGTTTTAGCGTGAAGCACTTTCGATTTAAATCTTTGATAACCACCCTTCTTATCTGAAGCTCCAATAACAATCTTTCCAATATGCGTCCAAAAAGCAGCCCCTGCGCACATGAGGCATGGCTCAAGGGTGACATACAAAGTGCACTCTTCCAGGTACTTGCCTCCTAAGTAATCCGAAGCAGCTGTAAAGGCCTGCATTTCCGCATGAGCGGTGCTATCATGCAACATTTGGGTGAGGTTGTGCGCTCTTGCAATGACCTTGTTCTCCGAAACAATTACAGCTCCAATCGGAACCTCTTTAGCCGCCATTGCCCGCTGCGCTTCTTGCAGCGCCTGTCTCATGAAGTACTTGTCATCCAACTTTTGAACACGCATATGCGTAAAAATAGATAAATATAAGGCTGGTATAATTTTTGTTATTATTCAATCTGAAAATCGAGAGAATAAATATCGTAAATTAGAGTTCTTTTATTCGTTATTAGTACCCGCAACTATGAAGGGGTTTGTCCATTTCTTTGCTGCTTTTGCCTTCTTAACTCTAATTGGTACAGAAGGCCTTGCCTCCCACAACAGGGCGGGCGAGATTACCTATGAATGGCAGGGCGGTTATACCTATAAGATTACTATCGTTACCTATACCAAGAACTCTAGCCAGGCTGATAGATGTGAGCTTGAAGTCGATTTCGGAGATAATACAATAGATACGCTATACAGGCAAAATGGGGACTGGGCAGTTTGCGGTTTCCCCGTTGGGTCTGGTGTTCTTATACAAAACACAGATATTCGAATGAATATTTATATTGGCTATCACACATTCCCAGGGCCCGGAGTTTATGTGATAGCTATGATAGATCCGAACAGAAATGACGGCGTGGAAAACATGCTGGATTCATTCAATACACCTTTTTTTCTGCAGACAATACTGATGATTAGTTCTGATCCTGGATTCGAAAATAACAGCTCACCTTCATTGCTGAACCCACCTATCGACAACGCTTGCTCAGGGAAACTATTTATTCACAATGCCGGGGCGTTTGACGCTAACGGTGATAGCCTCTCCTACCATATGGTTCAATGTTTAGAAGCATCGGGCACTGTGGTTCAGGGATTTTTTCTACCCGTTGATCTTACGATTGATGCTGTTTCGGGCGACCTCATATGGGATACCCCTCCGAATGTTATAAATACAAGCCTGGGCTATGACGAATACAATATCGCCTTTGAAATATGGGAGCATCGCAACGGATTAATTGTAGGCAAGGTGCTGCGTGATATGCAAATAACAGTTTATGATTGTAATAACAACCCGCCAGTAATCAGCAGCCTGGCCGACACTTGTATCCTTGCCGGATCACTACTTACAAAAATAGTAACAGCAACAGACCAGGATGGTGACGCGGTTACGCTTACGGCCAGTGGCGGTCCATTCCTTATCACAAACCCTGCAACATTTACGGCTGACCTTCCCGCTGATGCAGTGAGCGGTACATTTTCATGGCAAACGGATTGCTTTCATGTTCAAAATCAGCCATACTCAGTTGTTTTCAGGGCCGAAGACAATAGCCCTGAAGTAGTTTTAGTTGACTTAGAGAACTATTCAATTACCGTAATTGCACCGGCACCGACGGGACTTACAGTTGTTGCAACTGGAAACAACATCGCCCTTTCATGGGATGCTTCTATCTGCACCAATGCCATTGGTTACAAGATATACAGACGCATTGGATCTTTCCAGGGAACCATTGATTGTCCATGCGAGACGGGTATCCCCAGCAGTGCTGGATATACGTTTCTCGACACGGTATCGGGCTTGAGTAATACATCCTTCCTGGACGACAACAATGGAGCTGGCCTCATTCATGGAGATGATTACTGTTATAGGGTGGTGGCGGTCTTTAGTGATGGCGCACAGAGCTGTGCATCAGAAGAGCAATGTGCTCAGCTAAGCAGAGATGTTCCGGTAATAACACATGTATCTGTGGGATTTACGAGTGACGTAGCCGGCGTAGATACGATTCGCTGGTCAAAGCCTTCGAAATTAGATACAATTCAATTTGCCGGACCGTATCAGTATAACATTTATCGCTCTGGTGGATTTACAAATGCTGACACCTATATTGCGTCTACTGCAAGTAATAGTTTGCTTTATCTTGTCGATACAAGTTTTATAGATGTAGGCTTAAATACCAGCGGCGGGCCTTATGCATACAAGGTGGAAATTGTTAGCGGAGTCGATACCATTGGTTCTACGCACATCGCCTCATCCATCTTTCTAACCAGTACGCCATCAGATAACACGATCAAACTCGCCTGGGCCGAGGATGTTCCATGGACCAATACGCTGTACGTTGTTTACAAGAGAGACAATACAACTTCACAGTTCGATATTATTCTCGACACCATTTCTACTACGACATATACAGATACTGGCCTTAGCAATGGAGTTGAGTATTGTTATGTAGTAAAGAGCATAGGAAATTATTCGATCAGCGGAATTGTATCGCCAATCCTCAATTATTCTCAGATAAAATGTGACGAGCCAGTAGACTTGACACCGCCCTGCCCTCCCACCCTTACCATAATTTCGGATTGTGAAAATTTTGAAAATAGATTGATTTGGAACAATCCGAACAACAGCAGTTGCGCGGATGATGTGGTTCAATACAACATATACTATACGCCTACCTGGGGAGGTACAATGGAGCTACTCGAGATAGTGAGCTCAGCAATAGATACTTCAATCTTGCTCAGTAGCCTATCCTCCGTTGCCGGTTGTTATACCATCACGGCCATTGACTCATTTCAAAATGAAAGTGTCATAAGCGATTCAATATGTGTTGAAAATTGCCCAATATATTCGCTTCCCAATGTG
>DTRI01000075.1 GCA_012966015.1 Flavobacteriales bacterium
AGGAGTTTCGAAGACTGAGTCTTTTCTGGATGATATCAAAGACCTTGGATTTAATATGGCCTTCAAGGGAGGGCTATCCTTTAATCTTGATGATATTAAAGTCCCGGAAATTAAATCTGAGCTCATAAAAGAGGGATATGATCATGTTGATGAAGTAATGACGAATTACAACATGGGTTTTATTACCAACAACGAGAGGTATAATCAGATAATTGATATCTGGACCCATACCAACTCAAAGCTGACTCAAACACTCATGTCACAGATTGCGTCTGATCAGAACGGGTTTAATTCGGTGTATATGATGCTCGATTCAGGTGCGAGGGGCTCTAAGGAGCAAATTCGTCAGCTTTCTGGAATGAGAGGATTGATGGCCAAACCACAAAAATCGGGAGCTTCAGGTGGAGAGATTATTGAAAACCCAATTCTGGCCAACTTTAAAGAGGGATTGTCAATCCTGGAGTACTTTATTTCAACGCACGGTGCCCGTAAAGGTTTGGCAGATACCGCACTTAAAACAGCGGATGCTGGTTACCTAACCAGAAGGCTTGTAGACGTAGCGCAGGACGTGGTTATCATTGATGAAGACTGTGATACGCTTCGTGGAATTGCTATGTCGGATCTTAAGAACAATGAGGAGGTAGTTGAGTCAATGACCGACCGTATCCTTGGAAGATCGGTACTGAATGATCTTTACGACCCTATAACAGGAGAGCTAATTGTGGAAGCGGGAGATATGCTGACTGAAGAGATTTGCAAAACAATTACCGAAACGCCAATTGAATCTGTAGAAATTCGATCCGTACTCACATGCGAATCCAAAAGGGGAGTTTGTGTTACATGTTATGGACGAAATTTGGCCACGGGAGACCTGGTGCAGAAGGGTGAGGCAGTTGGTGTAATTGCAGCTCAATCGATTGGGGAACCAGGTACTCAGCTTACCTTGAGAACATTCCACGTTGGTGGTACGGCTTCAGCCATTGCACAGGAATCTAGAATTGAAGCCAAGCATGAAGGAATTCTTGAAATTGAAGAATTAAAAGTTGTGAAGAGCAAGGATATAGCAGGTAAAAAAGTGAATAAGGTGATAGGAAGATCTGCTGAGATGCGTATTATCAATCCTAACACAAAGATTGTTCTTACCACTTCAAACATACCTTATGGAGCGGAGCTTTTTGCCAAGCATGGAGACAAGCTGAACAAAGGCGATATTATCTGTCAGTGGGATCCGTACAACGCCGTTATCATTGGCGAATTTAGCGGTAAGCTTGAGTTTGAGGATATAGATGAAGGAATTACCTATAAGGTTGAAATGGACGAGCAAACTGGATTTAAAGAGAAAGTGATTGTTGAGCGTAGGGACAAGACAAGGAACCCGATGATCCATATCCTATCTGGTAAGAAAGTTCTTAAATCGTATACAATTCCAGTAGGAGCTCACATCATTGTAAATGATAAGGATAAGATTGAGGCGGGGCAAATCCTGGTGAAGATTCCTCGTGTGGCTGGTAAATCTGGTGACATTACAGGAGGACTTCCGAGAGTTACAGAATTGTTCGAAGCTAGAAACCCATCAAATCCGGCTGTTGTTTCAGAAATTGATGGTGTAGTAGAATTCGGTAAGATCAAGCGTGGGAATCAGGAGATTATCGTAGAATCAAAAACTGGTGAAGTAAAGAAGTATCTTGTATCGCTTTCCAAGCATATACTCGTTCAGGAGAATGACTATGTAAAAGCCGGGATGCCACTTTCTGATGGTTCTACTACTCCTGCAGATATATTGGCAATTCAAGGGCCAACTACAGTGCAGGCCTATATTGTTAATGAGGTTCAGGAGGTTTACAGGCTACAGGGTGTGAAAATCAATGACAAGCACTTTGAGGTAATTGTAAGGCAAATGATGAGAAAAGTATTCATTGAGGATGCTGGAGATACGAAATTCCTCGAAAAACAAATTGTTGACAAGATTGATTTTGTCGCGGAAAATGACTGGATCTTTGGCAAAAAAATTATTGAAGAGTCTGGAGATTCGGCAAACTTAAAGTCGGGTCAAATTGTAAATGCACGAAAGCTGAGAGATGAGATTTCTGTACTGAAGAGAAAGGACATGGTTTTACCTGAGTCAAGGGATGCTATTCCAGCTACTTCAAGCCCAATATTACAGGGAATCACACGCGCTTCCTTGAGGGTTAAGAGCTTTATTTCTGCTGCATCTTTCCAGGAGACAACGAAAGTTCTGAACGAAGCCTCAATTTCTGGCAAACGTGACCCACTGTTAGGGCTGAAAGAGAACGTAATTGTAGGACATCTTATTCCTGCTGGAACGGGGCTGAGAGAATACGGCGATATTATCGTTGGCTCTCAGGAGGAATATGACAAACTCACGGGCGGGGCAGCTGAGAAGGAAGAAGAGGTTGATTTGGGCAAAGCTAATAGCAAAGGAAAGGCAAAAGCAGCTGTTGAGGTTGAATAGTTGTCCTCTGTATTTCTGATGTCTCCAATCTCCTGCTAATGAAGGGATTATTAATCTAAGTAAATCTAACAATTATGGCAGATCAAGATAATAAGGATGGTAATCCACCTGCAGAGCAGGCCGGGCAGTTAAATATTGAATTGACCGAGGAGGTTGCAGAGGGGATTTACTCAAATCTTGCTATTATTACGCATTCGAATTCCGAATTCGTGGTTGACTTTATTAAGGTTATGCCGGGCACCCCTAAAGCCAAGGTTAAGACCAGGATTATTCTTACCCCTCAACATGCCAAGAGGTTGATGAAGGCATTGGGTGACAATGTAGGAAAGTTTGAAGCGACCCATGGAACCATTAAGGAGACCGAAGCGGTCAACATCGTGCCGATGAACTTTGGTGGGCCTACTGCTCAAGCCTAATTCACAATGTTTCCTTACCTTGAGCTTTTCCGCCTAAGTGGCAAGCAAAATACAGCCACTGAGGTTCACTGAGATGCTGTCTCATTGATCAGAACTCAATTAAAATAAGCAATTATTTATTTGATCTTGCTGTACCGATGCTCGTTATAAAAGGCGCCATCTTTATACACGTTTTTCTCAAATATTCCCTCAAACTTGTATCCGCATTTTTCTAATACGCGCATAGAAGCCTCATTGTATTCATAGATGCCAGTGTGGATTCGCGTTAGATTCAAGTGGCCAAACCCATAATCAGTTATTAGCGTAACGGCTTTGGCTACGATTCCTTTGCCCCAGTGAGGCTCTCCAATCCAATAACCAATTTCTGCGGTGTGTCTGTACACATCTTCCTCTCTATCCAAACTGATAGTACCTACATAACCACCCTCATATTCTATCGCAAAATTATATATCGGACTCTGATCTTTGCAAAATTCTATCCATTCAATTGCATCCTGCAGCGTATACGGAGAGGGCATTCGATCTCTTAAATTCTTAGATACATTCTTGTTGTTGGCTAGCGCTGTGGCCGCTGTTTGATCTTCGAGTTTTAACCTCCTCAATTTGACATCTTCTTTAATTAGTTCCATGCAGACTGTAGCATTTAAACGGTTCTTAGTAGCTCGAAACCATGAGCACGGCTCACGGTAGGCTTTGCGTCAGCTAATCCAGTGCCTTTCGGTTGAAAATAATATATCCAAAGTGGAAGAAGAATGTGAGAGGGGTTTTTTCCTCCTGAGCAATTTCCGGCAAGTTGTGATAATAGTTCATGCTCAAGCTCAGTGGGCCGATAGGTGAATGGTACACCAAAGATGCAGTAGCAATTGTATAGAAGCCACCGAATTCATTTCCCAATGCAAAACTGGTATCCTGCTTTACTATGGATTTATAGGGTTGAAAAATATATCCTTCCAACCTGAAATCTATTTCATCCTTAAGATTAATAATCACTTTTTGTCCGAATGCCGCGTATTGATGAGCCCGAAACGACTCCAGAAATAAAGTTTTGCTCTCAGGGTTAGGCTGGAATGCAGGCGCCCTTAAAATACTTGCCGTATAATTGTTGAAAAGGCTTTGCGTTGAGAAGACCATTTCAAAATAAAATCCCAGCCTTAGCATGCCCTTGTTCTTATAATACGTATCTGAAACCAATTTGAACTGTAACCACTCGTGATAGTTGCTGAGCTGGTCCCTGTTCTCTGAAGTAGTTCCAGGAGTTTCAAACTCATCTCCGACATTGTAACGAGCTTTAAGAGCAAAATAGCTACCCTCATTGGCATACTGTTTTCTATTTAACGTACTGCGCTCATAATCTACGTGAGATGTGAATACATTGAAATCTGTTCTATCTGCTGTATCCAGCTTGGTGAACTCCTTGGTTTGATAATATTCATCTCTCAAATTCGCAAATGATGAACCTAACCTGATTCTACCTTCATTTTTAACGGGAAACCCCAATTCAAATCCCGCAAATTTTTCCTTTTGCACTAAATATGATGGTGTCTCATTATCAAAAAAATCAGTGCTGCTCTTAAAATAGTCCCAACGATTGTAAGTGAAATGCGGTTCAAAAAATATGGGCAATTTAATCTACTTCCCATATTTCTGGGTAAGTACCAAAAGCCGCAGGTCGAAAGACGTATCTTCCTCTTCCTTGATCTAAAATCTTCCACGTCCTTTGCAGAAAAACTGGGTCACCCCACAATTTGGGGGCGCTGCGTCGAACTTTTGAGAACCAAAGCATCGAATTTTCGATCCAAAATAATACTTGCAGAAAAAATGGGTC
>DTRI01000076.1:0-18244 GCA_012966015.1 Flavobacteriales bacterium
TAATTGCCGTTATCACGGGGGGGTGAGCCGGTAATGTACAACCTCGCTCCACTAACCGAATTGTTCATGAGCAAGAAAGTGGAAGTTCACATTGAAACTTCAGGAGCGTATGAACTTACAGGATTTTGGGATTGGGTTTGTCTATCACCAAAGAAAACAGTGCCACCACATGCTGGAATTCATGAGCGGGCCAATGAATTGAAAATAATCATTCACAATCAGGATGACTTTGATTGGGCTGAAGAACACGCTATAAAAGTGGGCAAGGAATGTAAGTTATACCTACAACCTGAATGGAGCGTAGCCAATGAGATGATTCCTAAGATCGTAGAATTTATCAAAGCTCAACAGCAATGGACAATATCCTTACAATCACATAAGTATTTGGGAATTCCTTAGCTGTCCGAAAGACTGTAAATCACTAAGGCACTGCGCATCTTGGGCTCTACCCATGTACTCTTGGGTGGCATAATCTCCTTATTGTCAGCTACCTTGATTAGCTGTTCTACCGTAGCTGGAAATAAAGTGAAGGCAACCTTCATATCTCCGTCATCTACGGATTTCTGAACTCTCTTTACTACGTCGATACCGACGCCGCCAACAAAAGATATTCGAGCCGATTTTCTGGAGCTGAGATCCGTAATATTGAGTATAGGAGACAATAAATATTGCGAGAGAATCTTAGCATCCAAAGATCCAATAGCAGTACTATTATCCATCGCCGATTTGTCCACCGTTAACTGGTACCATTTATTCTTGAGATACATACCAAATATGTGTTCTTCATCTGGAATTACGGCTTTCTTACCCCTTTCTTCGACCTCAAACTTTTCCTCTACTCTTTTCAAAAATTCAATAACAGAGAGTCCGTTAAGGTCTTTGACCAGCCTATTGTACTCATGTATTTTAAGCTGATCGGAAGGTATGTAAATGCTCATAAAATAATTAAACCCCGCATCAGATTGTGCTGTTGGATTTTCATTTCTCATTACCTGTCCCAGCAACGCCGATGAAGCAGAACGATGGTGTCCATCCGCAATGTAGACCGCCTCCATGCCTTCAAACCGTTTGGAAATTTCTGCCACGGTAGTATCGTCGCTTATTTTCCACAATTTGTGTCGTGTATTATCGGTAGTGGAAAAATCAAAAAAAGGCTCTTGCTCTACGGTAACGTTCATAATCTCCTCCAACCGATAATCCGGTGTATAGGTAAGGCACACCGGTTCGGCGTTTATATTCACTACCCTTAAATAATCCTTCAGCTTTTCCTCTCTGTGACCCAAGGTTTGTTCATGCACTTTAATTACTCCATCCACATAATCATCAATGGAGGCACACCCAATTATACCGGTATATACATTGCCATAGCTTTCCTGCCGGTACACGTAAAAGGAGTCTCTTTCTTCACTTTCGAAGTATTCTTTCTTCAGAAATTCTTCATACTTGGCCCTGACATTTTGGAGATAATCAGGAGAGTTGCTTTTTATTTTCTTCTCAGCATTAAAATCAGGTTTGATAATATGCAAAAAGGAGAATGGATTGTATTTGAGCTTATCATTCAGCGTATGCTGGTCATAAGAATCGAAAGAACGAGAAGTAACCAGGTGAACTTTGTCTCTGGAGGGAAGAATTCCTTTAAATGGTTTTACGACTGCCATGTTTGGAGTTGTTAGTTCGGAGTTGTTAATTCAAGGATCTCATCAATCCAGTGCCATCTGGTAAACAGTTAACTTGTCAAAATCAAATACACCGTAGTTCATTCCTGGATTTTTATTTAAATCGACTCTCGAACTCACAACTAAGTACTAAAATATGCAATAATCTTTTCTGCCAGCTCAAGTCCTATTCTATCCTGAGCTTCTACTGTAGCTGCTCCAATATGGGGAGTTAATGATATTTGCTCCTGCATAAGAACATTGATTGCTGGTTTTGGCTCATTTTCAAATACATCCAGTCCTGCAAAAACGACTTTACCCCTTTCGATTTCCTTCAGCAGATCTTCTTCCTTGACCACTCCACCCCTGGAGGCATTGATGATCCCCACCCCATCTTTCATCTTGGCTATTTCTTTAGAAGTGATAACAGGATTGCCATCTCCCGGCACATGTAAAGAGATAAAGTCACTCTCCTTAAAGAGGTCATCCATAGGTACAGTATTAATGTCAACCGAGACATCCGAAGCTCCCTCTATATTCAAAGTGATCGTTACCTTATCTATAAACGGATCCGTCGCTACGACTTTCATTCCCAATCCAAGTGCGATTCTGGCGGTTGCCTGACCAATCCTGCCAATGCCAATAATACCCATTGTCTTGCCACGCAGCTCCACGCCTTTGGCGAAACGCTTTTTCATTCCTTTAAAATCCGTGTCACCTGTTAAAGGCATATTGCGATTGGATTCTTGCAGAAAACGCACCAAACCAAGTAGGTGTGCAAAAACCAATTCGGCTACAGACTCCGATGATGCTGCTGGTGTGTTGATTACCTCTACTCCTTTTTCCCTGGCGTATTCCACGTCAATGTTGTCCATGCCAACTCCGCCTCTTCCGATTAACTTGATATTGGGGCAGCCGTCGATCAGCTCCTTTCTAATGGTTGTTGCACTTCTCACCAATACCGCATCGAAGTTCTTCAATTCCTCCATTAGGTCCTCCTGCGGGACACTTTCAGTAACTACCTCAAATCCAGCCTGTTCCAAGGCTTCTTTGCCGCCAATAGTTATTCCATCATTTGCTAATATTCTTGTCATGTGATCTAATTTTTCCGCCATCAGCGGTGCAGCGCTAAACTTGCATAGTTAGTATTGAGTTGGGTGGAGAAAAGGCAAAGTGTTCTTTAAACTCTTTGAGCTCTTCGAGAAAATCGGACTGCTCAAACAAATTATAAGAATCTAAACCCGCGTTCTTTTTCACTATTATATTTTTCAAATTCAGATCCTGCTGAACAAATATCATCTCCAATTCGGGATAAACCTGCTTCAGCGAATCTATTATTGCGTTAACCGACATATTCTTGTCAACTAAATTATAGTTTCCAGCAGGAATATTCACGTCAAAAATGAATCGTGTTAGGGCAGAAGTTACCTTGTCGATTTGTATGAATGCCCGTTGCTGATCTCCACTTCCCTGGATGTTAATTTTATTCTTGAATTGGGCCTCAAACATCAACTTATTAATCACCGCATCAAATCGCATACTCTTGCTGTAACCATACACGTTGCCACAACGCAATACAAATGTCTCTCTTCCCGCAGCCAAACGCTGTATCATCTTTTCACCATTGAGCTTAGAAATACCGTAATATGTTTTAGGGTTGGGAGTGGTATTTTCATCAACCGGTTCTTTACGGGCTCCATAAATGGAAATACTACTCATGTAAATGACCTTTTTGACATCAGAAGCCTCAATAGCGTATGAGAGTTCGGCTGTACCCCAATGGTTCACTTGTTCGAACAGATGTGGGTCCTCATTGGCAAAGGGCGTAGATACTTTTGCGGCTAAATGAACGACAACGTCCACCCCTTCTAATACGGATTTTAACTTTCTGGAGTCGAGTATATCGCCGTACACAAACTGTATGTTCTTGCCAGAAATTTTTTCGGATAAGAATAGATTATAATTCTTCCGGCTAAGATTATCATAAATTACAATATCCTCCACCTGCTCATGCTGCCCCAGCTTATGTGTTAGTTCAGTTCCAATATATCCGGCACCGCCCGTAATCAATACTCTCATTGCACAACCAGTTCCGTGTGTATTCCACACTCCGTTTTATTCTGGCCGTACCACCTGTTATCACGTCCCTTACCGTTTCCGGTTAATTGCATTTTTATAGTACACGGCTGACAGCCAATACTAAAGTACCCCTCTCCATCCAACGGATGTTTTGGAAGCTTGTGTTTGTCGATGTAATCATATATCATCTTTCCAGTCCACCCCAGCATAGGATGATAACGAGTTACCCCGTGCTGCGCTTGATTCTCAGCACTCATACTTCCCCGTACCGTATTTTGATCGGAGCGCACGCCGCTGATCCAGATATCAAAATTTTTCATTACGGGTTCGAGTGGCTGCACTTTATTTAGATAGCAACAATAATCAGGATCAGAAGTATACAGCATCCTTCCGGCTTCATTCCGCTGCTGAATTTTAGAGATCTCAGAGAAGAGGTCAATAACGTGAAGGTCAAATAGCTTTGTCAATGCAGCTTTATATTCCAATGTTTCAGAAAAATGGAAACCGGTATTCAAAAAATAAATAGGAATAGATTTATCGATCCTGCTTATCAAATGTAGCAGCACAACGCTTTGGGTTTGAAACGAGGACGAGGCAAAGATCTTCAGCCCTTCTGATCGGTACTTTGCTAGCCGCTCCTTAATTTCCATGTGACTCTGAAAATTTCGTCATAGTATTCACCAAGACCTGAACACTTTCCAATGGTAAAGCATTGTACATGGAAGCCCGAAATCCACCGACGGAACGATGACCTTTCAAGCCATTAATCCGTGCATCCGACAAGGCCTGGTTAAACGCATCGTTCATGGACTCATCTTCCAAGACAAACGTAGCATTCATGGCAGAACGATCCTGCTCTTCAACAACCCCTCTAAACATGGGGTTTCTATCTATTTCTGCGTAGAGCAAAGCTGCCTTTTCCTCATTTACCATTTGAATAGCTTCCACTCCCCCTAAACTTTTTAGCCATTCAAGCGTCAGCATCGAAACATAAACTGAGAATACCGGTGGAGTGTTAAACATAGATTCCTTTTTAATATGTATCCGGTAGTCTAACATGGAAGGTATGGTTCGTTCGACCTTACCCAGTATCTCATCCTTTACGATTACCATGGTGACACCCGCAGGACCCATGTTCTTTTGTGCACCTGCATAAATTAGATCAAAATCTGAGACATTAATTTTCTTACTGAAAATATCTGATGACATGTCACAGACCAAAGTCACCGGGCATTCCGGAAACTCCTTCAGCTGTGTGCCGAAAATGGTGTTATTAGAAGTAATATGAAGGTAATCCGCATTTTCAGGTATTGAGTAGCCCTTTGGAATGTAAGTAAAGTTCTTATCCTCGGAAGATGCCAGCACCTCTACCTTTCCCAATATCCCAGCTTCTTTAATCGCCTTGCTCGCCCAGGCACCCGTATTTACATATGCCCCCACTCCGTTATCAGTAAGTAAATTGTAAGCTACCATTAGGAACTGCGTACTCGCACCTCCCTGTAGAAATATGACTGAATATCCCGCTGGAACCTCCAACAATTCCTTTACCAGGGAGGTCGCTTTATCCATCACCGCAACAAAATCCACACTTCTATGAGATATTTCGATTAACGAAAGATCCAAGTTGTTAAAATTAATAACGGCTTCCGATGCTTTTTTTAATACTTCCTGAGGTAATATGCAGGGACCTGCACTAAAATTGTGTACTTGACTCATGATTTACTTTGATTAGGGGGCGCTAAATTGCAAATAATATCATTTAATTTCTTTGGGCTTATTGTATTTTTCTCCTGTAATAGACTTATCATTTTTTGCATTGTAGTCCTTTTCTAAATGCCACTTGCCTTTCTTAAACCGATACGCATCATAGCTTCCATCAGGGGCCATAAATTGGGGATTGCCTTTTAGCGAGGCATCTGGTGCTGAGAGATGGTCCACAATAATGCGTTTCACTGCAGGGTAATATTTAACGGACATCACCGCCATATTTCTATATTCAAAAATTATCCTGCTCTTCAATTGATCGTCAATCTCAAATATGGGTAATCCGAATTTGGGAGCTCCAACGTCCGGGAAGTGCAGTACATCGACTATCTTTTTTGTTGTGAGCCTATTGCTTCCATCCCATCCGAGCAGGGTGTACACGCGCTTACCCTTGCTCTTTACAGGTATTATTTTATAATAAAGCGCACCATACCAATTCTTGATATTCAAAGTCGTCATCTCTGGCTGTGGCAGCTTTTCCTCAATAGATTCAAAAATGTAGAGTTTTGAAGCTCGCTTCCTGGAAGGAGCAGTTTGAACGATACAGTAATATTTATAGGTTCCATTATTCAACGGACGATTCCAATTAAACAACCTAAATTTCCCATCGGCTGGTTCTAAAATTGCAATGGTTTCCAATGTCTTGAATGGATGTGCGTACGAATCTTCATGCTCTAACGCACGTTTAATTGTTTTCAAAAATATTTTATTGGCAGCTTCCTTTTCGCTATCTGTTTTGGCATTTAATATAGATGGTGCCACTCTTGCAAGACTGTCTTCGTACACAGAGAAATTGACCTGCGCCTGCACGCCTGCAGCTACTCCAAATGTGATTAACAGAATATAAAGTGTAATGCTCCTCATCGTTGGATAAAACGATTTTTTTAAAAATATCATATAAAAAAACCCCGTGCTCCTGCACACAAATTGTGTGCGAGACCGGGGCTGGTTAATTTATGATCTGTGGTTATAAATGCATTGAGTCTTTTTTGGCCAGTAATTCCTCATCTGATTCCCGATGATCAGGATCGTCAACACAGCAATCTACCGGGCAAACTGCTGCACATTGAGGCTCATCATGAAACCCCTTACACTCCGTACACTTATCGGGAACAATATAATATAAGTCATTACCATCCGCACCAAATGCACCTCCTGTTACCGGGTCCTGGGCTGCCTCGGCATCAACTGTCATCTTCGTGCTCTTTCCACTATAATCACCTGTCAAGCTTGTGCCATCCGAAAAGCGCCATTCCGCCCCACCCTCATAAATTGCGTTATTGGGGCACTCTGGTTCGCAAGCACCGCAGTTAATACATTCTTCCGTTATAATTATGGACATGCTTTTTCTTTAAGTTGTAATTTTGTTTGCGGGGGCAAATATAATTATTTTGCCTTTCCTATTCAAAATTGTTAAGGCGTAATAAATGGAATTAGAGCAACGATCAAAGGCATTTATTGAACTGGGAAAACAGCTGAAATCTGTTGTAAATGTTGGAGGCAATAATTCAGCAGAAGCGCTGATTCAAGCGATAGAGAACGCGAGAAACTTTAATGGCTGGTTTACCAGAGAAAATGTAATTCACGCTATAGGCTGTATTGCCGGCTACCTGGAAGAAGAAAAGATGAGTCGGTGGCTGAAGTCTTATAGCCATGCGGCAATTAAAGGAAGCGACCCAAAGAGAATTGGTGTGTTAATGGCCGGCAACATTCCTCTGGTGGGTTTTCACGACATGCTATGCGTGTTAATATCTGGACACAACTTTGTGGGCAAGGCTTCATCAAAAGATGCTTCTCTTATTAATGCTATTGCTGATTTAATATTCGAAATAGAACCGGAATTTCAGAGTAGTGTAGAATTCGAACAAAATTCATTTTCATCAATTGATGCAATCATTGCCACGGGAAGTGATAACGCAGCTACCTATATTCAATATTACTTCGACAAGTATCCCAACCTAATTCGCAAAAACAGGAACTCTGTCGCCATTCTATCAGGAGACGAGTCAAAGCATGAGATCGAATTGCTCGGTGAAGATATCTTTAGATACTTTGGATTGGGCTGCAGAAATGTCTCTAAAATTTATGTGCCTGTGAATTACGACTTTGATAAATTATTCAATGGGCTATTCAAGTATTCCGGTGTAATTGAGAATAACAAGTATGCGAACAACTATGACTACAACAAAGCCATCCTCTTGTTAGACAAGGCTCAGCTGCTGGATAATGGATTCCTCTTATTGAAAGAGGATGAGCAAATTGCATCTCCGGTAGGTACCTTACATTATGAGTACTACGATTCTGTATCAGACGTACAAAAAAAGCTGGATCAGTGGGATGCCAACAACGTTCAATGCCTTGTTTCAAATGACCATGCATTTCCAGAAGCACTGACTTTTGGTTCTACTCAGAACCCTCAACTGTGGGAATATGCTGACGGCGTCGATACAATGGAGTTTTTATATACGCTATCCAATTAGTATTGGGTAAATTGTCAAGCAACAGTGACAGTCTTGGCCCTTTCTTGTTACTACCGTATTTTGATATTGAGAAAATTCATGTTATTTTTCGTGTGGTAAAAAACAATCAATATTCAAAGAAATGGGGAAGTTTTCAGTAGTACTGGCCGTTCTCTGCCTAACGTTTTTACCCCTATTCACCAATGCCCAGGTATTCTTTTACGAAGATTTTGAAAACGGCTGTGCATCAGATTGTTCAGCGAACGGATACAACGGATCCAATGGTTCATGGGTTCAAGTAAGTACAGGAACAAATGGAAGTGATAACAACCCATGGTATGTAAGCTGCGCAGAAAATGGAAATCCGGCAGGAAGTTGTGGATCGGGGTGTGGCAGCGACGAATCACTCCACATCGGTTCTAATGCAAGTATATTCGGAGATGTCGGAGCTGCATACTTGAATGGTGGTTCTGGATTTTTCTTTCCAGAAACTAATTTGAGAATAGAATCACCAACTATTGATTGTTCGGGGAGAGCAAATATTTCAGTGTGCTTTGATTACATGGAAAGAGGAAGCGGAACACTGGATGACGCAACATTTTGGTATAATGATGGAAGCACCTGGACTCAAATTGATCCGCTGGCAAAGACAGCTTTGGGATGTTCTCCTCAGGGAACATGGACTGCTTTCACTATGTTGTTGCCCAGTTCTGCAGATAACAACGCCAACGTAAAACTAGGATTTAATTGGACCAACAATGATGATAATGCCGGAGATGATCCAACAATAGCAATAGATGATATTATTTTATCAACGCTACCTGCACAGGACACTGTTATAGGAGATACCATTGTTTGTGTAAATGACCTGGGTATTCCCTATTACATACCATTTAATACGGGTTCAACATACTTTTGGTCTGTTCAAAGTGGGGGTGGTGTCATTGTTGCAGGGCAGGGAACTGATAGTATTTTAATTGACTGGGGAGGCATACCAGGCTCATATAAACTTGACGTTACTGAAACTAACTGCAGCGGGACGGTAAGCCACATCGGATTTATTGTAACAGTTATCGCATGTAGTTCTGCCCCCATTGCCAGCTTCACCGTTAGTGACACCACCGTATGTGCAGGGCAATGCATTGACTTTTTTGATGCCAGCACCAATTGCAGCGCCTGCAACTGGAACTGGCAATTTCCCGGAAGCATTACAGGAAGTGCAATTGGAGCTGGCCCTCACAATATATGCTATAATACTCCAGGCATTTATGATGTGAATCTCATAGTTACCGATGGAAATACAAGTATTTCAGACGATACTGTCAGCATTGGACTTATCCAAGTTTATCCTGATGTATCATTTGATGCTGAATCTGATACATCTATGTGCGAGGGTGACAGTGTTGACCTGAACATCAACAACCTCATAGGTGGCTTACCGGTAGACTCTTTTGTGATGACTTTTACCAGCCAATTTACTTACACCACTACCCCTACGGTAAATGGTGGAATTTATTACCTGGTTGTTTCTGGCACCTATTGGGGAGCTACAGGTGAATTGAGGGATGGTGCATTTAAATTTGAAAATCTCGGCGCCCCCATTACCCCTATACCTTCCAGCGTGTGGAAGTTAGATGGTTCCGCGCCCGGCCAACCATGTCCTACTGCCTATGATCCTAATCACCAGTACTATTTCTATTTTACAGGAACGGGGTCTGGGATTACCTTTACTTTTGATGACACCAATTATAGTGATAACGGAGGCAGCTTGAATTTTAAAATTTATTATTTGGCAGCTACATCCTTAGGCATATCCTGGTCAACTGGAGACAATGAACCCTGTATTACTGTTGCCCCCGCACAAACAACAACCTATACAGTTACTGTTAGAAATAATACCGGTGATTGCAGCGATAGTAATTTTGTCACAGTAACCGTCGTACCACCTATTTCTATAAGTGCCGGGCCAGACACATCATTTTGCAGTAAAATTGGGGTATTTTCCTTAGCCAATGCAACTATCGGTTCTGGTGGCATGGTAACCAATTGGCAATCTACCGGCGACGGGACATTCGACAATCCAATGACCTTGAACCCTAATTATACCCTGGGATCGTTGGATAGTTTAACTGGTACAGTAGATCTAATTATAGAAGGGGTAGATAGTTTGGGCTTATGCCCATCTGTATTTGACACAATGACACTTACATTATCTGGCGCACCACCTACCATTGACTCCACTACTACAATTGATGCATCTGGCTGTGGGATGGCAGATGGCTCCACCACTGTATTTGTAAGTAGTGGCACTCCACCCTTTACCTATTTGTGGAGCGATGGGCAGACGACTTCAAATGCAACAGGATTAGCAGCTGGAAATTACTTGGTAACCATAACAGGAGGAACGGGGTGTACCGTTACCAGCGACACCATTACCATTTCTGCTCCAGGGACCATTCCCCCGCCAGTTGCAGGAGCTGATGCCACTTACTGTGCTGGAGACTCCATAGCAGACCTTACAGCTGCACCGGGGTCTGGTGGCAGCATTACCTGGTATTCCGATCTTGCACTGACAAATGTTATTGGTACGGGAAATACGCTAACTCCAGATACGGTAATAGGAACAACAATCTACTATGTAACGGAAACGACTGGATGCGAAGGTCTCCCCGATACGGTAACCATCACAATAGTAGCATTACCGGCGGCGCCAGCGGCGGGATCGGACAGTACGTACTGTGAAGGTGATCCAATGGCGGATTTAACGGCTACACCGGGGTCGGGCGGAACGATAACATGGTATGCTGATGCTGGATTAACAACAGTGTTGGGTACCGGACCAACACTTTCACCTGGCGTCTCGGCAGGAACTACTGTCTATTACGCGACTGAATCGGTGGGTTCCTGTGAAGGTCCCGCGGATTCTGTTGTGATAACGATTGACGTTTGCCCCAGCCCCACTGCCAATTTCAGCGCAAGCAGCATAGCCATCTGTGAAGCAGGCTGCATAAACTTCACCGATTTAAGCAGCAGCAATACCACAGCGTGGTCGTGGTCATTCCCTGGTGCCATGCCCAGCACGGATACCGCTCAAAATCCAATAAATATTTGTTATGCCACTGCCGGCACCTATATGGTAACACTGACCGCTTCTAATTCCAATGGAGCTGATACGGCTACCACGACTATAGTAGTAGTGAGTGGACCAACAGTAACGGCGAGCAAGGACACGATAATATTGTTAGGTGAAACTGATACCTTGACGGCTACGGGCGCTGACACTTACATGTGGAGCACAGGAGAAACCGGTAGTATTATCTCGGTAACACCTCAAACTACTACTACTTACATAGTAACCGGAACTGACTCATTGGGTTGCACCGGAGTTGACTCGGTTACTGTTACAGTACAATTTGAAAATGCCGTATTCATTCCCAATGTTTTTTCGCCTAATAGCGGGAATCTGGATAACAAGCAGCTATATGTATTTGGAACTGGAATAACGCTATTGGATTTGGAGATTTATGACCGTTGGGGCGAGAGGGTTTTCAAGACTACCGAAACTTTGCAAAGACTAAGATTTGACGGACAGTGCTGTACCTATGGTGTTGGCTGGGATGGCACCTATAAAAATCAGGGCAAGGCCGTAAATTCAGCCGTTTTTGCCTATATATTGAAAGTAGCTTTTCAAGACGGAACGGAGGTTGTAAAAGAAGGAAACATAACCCTTATCAAGTAAAATGAGAAAAAGAATTTCGTTTATTTGGCTTTTAGGAATAGCTAGTTCTCTGTTATATGCACAGGACATACACTTTTCACAGTTTTACCAAACTCCACTGCTAATAAATCCAGCTAACACTGCAGTTTTCAATGGAGACTTAAGAGCTTCTCTGATCTACCGCAACCAATGGGCTAATTTATCGCCATTCACTACGTATGGGATGTCATTCGACATGGGATTTCTTAAGAAAAAGATGAAGGATAAATATCTAGGTGCCGGACTGGTAGTGTTTCGCGATATTGCCGGCGCCTCTAAGCTGAGCACCACAATAGTTAATTTATCTATTTCCAGTGTGGTTACAATAAATGATCACAATGATATTTCTGCAGGAATACAGGGAGGTTTTGCACAAAAGAGCATAGCGGGGTCAAATTTTGAATGGGGTAGCCAATATGATGGAAGTGGTTATAATTCAGCTGTCAATTCTAATGAAGCCAGTACATATGATGATTACATATACGGGGATTTTTCAGCGGGAGTTAAGTGGGTGTATTCAAAAAGCTCATCTGCCAAGGTTGTAAGCAGTGAGCGGTTCAACGTCACCCTGGGATTTGCGGTGCTGCATATAAACGCGCCTAAGCAAGAATTTGATTTAGAAAAGTTGCATAGGGAGTTTATTACAAATGCCGGTATGCATCTTGGACTTAAGGGCAGTAGCTTCTCTCTGATTCCTTCAATAATATATATGCAACAGGGCCCCTTAAAAGAAATTAACGCCGGTATGCTCATCAGGTATGCCATCAAGGAAGAAACCAAATACACAGGATTATTAAAAGAAACGGCATTTTTCTTTGGAGCTTACTACAGATTTGGAGATGCTGTTGTACCCACGATCCTGTTTGAAATTGCTAACTATGCGATAGGATTGAGTTACGATATAAATGTTTCCGGATTAAAAGAAGCCAGCAATGGGCAGGGAGGTTTCGAGATATCCCTGAGATATATCAATCCTAATCCATTTAAATACGGGGCCGGATCCAAGTACAGAAGAAGAAGTTTGTATTAATTGTTGCCGATTCATTACATTAATTAAAAGAAGTGTTCTGAACAGTTGTGCAAAATCCATTATAATACTATTGATCTTTCCATAATGTAAAGCAATTAGCATACTGAAGAAAAATAACCAATTAAATATACCAGGAAAAAGTATGCACCTACTTTAACTTTATATATAGTAGCTAACTTAATAATGACAATATGAAAAGATCACTATTATTAATAACCATACTTACCGTTTTCGGATTTAGCAGCAATGCACAGAGCAGCAAATGCGCAACTATGGATAACTGGGAACGCTTAAAAGCAAAAGATGCGAATACAGAAATAAGAAGGCAACAACTTGAAATATTGACTCAGGAATGGATCGGCAACAATGCAGGGACGCAAAAGAAAGCGGTTGTTACAATCCCAGTGGTGGTTCATGTGCTCTATAATGCCTCAGCGGAAAATGTTTCGGATGCTCAGATTAATTCACAGATCACTGTGCTGAATGAAGACTTCAGATTGATGAATGCAGACTCACTATTGCCTACACATCCTTATTGGACAAATGCTGCCGACTGCGAGATTCAATTTTGCTTAGCAACGCAAGACCCAACTGGAAACGCAACAAGTGGTATTACAAGAACTTATACAGATTCTATTTCATTTGTTGGAATAGGTAATGAAAAACTAAGTCAATATGGCGGGGTAGATAACTGGGACCCTACGAAGTATTTAAATTTATGGGTTTGCAATATGGATGCATCTGGCGGCACTTTAGGATATGCTGCATTTCCATCAGATTTATCATCAGAGCCCGAAATGGATGGTGTTGTAATTGATTACAAATATTTTGGGACATTGGGTACTACTGTTTCGCCCAACGATTTGGGAAGAACTGGAACCCACGAAGTTGGACATTGGTTAAATCTGAACCATATATGGGGCGATGATTGCGGACCTAATTGTTCAGTCGCCGGTAGCTCATGCTCAGGTTCTGACAATGTCGGCGATACGCCAAATCAAGAGTGCTGCAATTTTGGTTGTCCCTCATTTCCATTGGTTACTTGTAGCAATGGACCTAATGGAGACATGTATATGAACTACATGGATTATGTTGATGATGCGTGTATGGTTATGTTCACCTCCGGGCAAAAAGACAGAATGAATGCTGCACTATCTCTTGAGAGGTCTGGCATACTCACTTCAGTTGGTTGCACAGCGGTTGGTCTAGACGACCTGGGCAACCCGATTTCAGATATTCGGATATATCCAAATCCATCGAATGGAAATTTCTATATTGAAGTGAAAGTGAATAAGGTTATTGATATAAGAATTCAAGTAACCAATATTTTGGGAGAGATTGTTTTAGAAGGGCATAATAAAAACATATCGTCAACGAATAAATTCCAAATTGACCTGATTGATGAAGCAAATGGCATCTATTTTGTAACTGTTGAAACTGGAGATTATAAAGTCAACAGAAAACTCATTGTTAATGAATAAAATTCTACAGCGTTCAACATATGGGTTCGTACTACTGGCATTCTTAGTTACGGTTGCTTGTAACAGCACTAAAAAAGCATCAAAGGAGGTTACCGCAACAGAGGATGTTAAATCCGAATCTGGAGATAATTATAGATTAATTGTGTCATTCTTTAGTCCAGGGAACGGCATAGATCATAAAGTAAAGAAGAAGTTTGTCGAGTTTCTGAGCGCAAGTTATCCGGAAGTCAAATATGAAAGTAATCGATGGGGGAAGGAAGGAGAGGTAACGCTTTGTTTTATGCTCAGTGAACTCGAGGAAAAAGACCAAGATAGTTTTATAAAAGAGTCAAAAGAGGTATTGGCTAGTTCTAGCAGGGTCCACGTTTATGAAAATGCGCCTTGTGGAAATAAATGAGGCCAAGTAAGAGATGTGTGGTCAACACCTTAGCTCAAGATCTCTTCCTTTTCAGTAGTTAGGGAGTATATTCGTAAGCTCCGAGGTCAGGGAATCCGGTTCTGGGGTTTTCCTCTATATCATCCAAAACAGTAGTGGCAACTCCTGCATCACGAGCGGGCGAATTAGAAGAAATATGAAAGTTGAATTCTGAAGAAAGAATATAGATTGGATCTTCGTTCCGAATAATGAAAGTGTAATCAGTATCCGAAGTGCTCTTTTTGGTTCGCAACAAGCAGTTATTGAACTGATAATTAAATGCTGCAATGTGGTCATCATCATAAACCAGCTCATCCTCCAGGGATCCGTCTATAATGCAGTTCGTAAAAGTTGCATCTACATCCGCAGAAAAATGGCCCTGGGAAGATTCAGCAAAATTTCCAATTTCCAAAATGGCATCACTGTGATCAACAACACTATTGGTATAGTTGGCCATGGTAACGTGATTAAAGTTGTAAACACCGCCAAATGCCAGATGAGCATTGTGCTGCCCGCAATTGTATAGTAATGTATTTTCAACATTGATGAATGACAGGAATCCAAAAATGCCGGTGTATAACATATTGTGTATTACCGATCTTCTTATCAAAGCATCGGGTGCATTGGCAAAGGTAAAAGTGTTTAGATCCGAGCTGCTGCTCGATCCCAGTGATACGCCATAGAACGCATTTTTAATATTGGCGTGATCGATAAAGTTGTTGGAGCTGCCCCTTAATAGAAAAATCCCCAGCCACTGTCCGGCTACCTCTTCGTAAAACACTTCGGTTCTATCACCCTGAAAAATGACATGCTCATTGTTGCTGCCATTTACGATCAATGTACCATACACATATATTGCTGAGTTGGTGTGTGAGTACACATTTACCCCAGGCTCAATTGTTAATGTACAACCAGAATCCACTAGTATGGAATTATATATTACGTAAGGCTTATCGTTTACCCAGGTCATGTCGCAAATAATTGAGCTGTTAAAAAAATGTGCGTCCTGCCCCCAAACTACCAGATCAACATCCTGGATATTTCCATTCGTTTCAAATACGATTGAGTCCTTTACAATAAAGGGTAAAACCCCAGCTGTGGGATTAATTGTAACCTCAATGAATATATAGATGCTGTCTTTCCCGGGTATTTCTATTTCCGTGAAGGAACTTCCAGACAATCCATCCACATTAATCCGAAACTGAGAACCGGAACCACCAGCAATTCTAATAGAAGATATCAGAATAGTTTGACTGTTACGATTGAACACCTTTAGCTGATGTGTTGTAGACCCAATGGTCGTAAAAACTGTATCAAAAACAACCGTATCTAAGGAGAATTCCAGTTTTGCAGAAGAATCCGTAATTAACTGATCCTTTTTGCAGCTTGATATCAATATGATAGCAAGAGTAAGGCAAACAATATATTTTGATAATCCACACATAGTGTAACGCTCGCTTTTAACGCTAGTTTATCATTTATATTTAGTTTCCTAATTAAAAATTGTTTCGTACATTTGCACCCCTAAAATTAAGCATTAGAAAATTTAGAATAGCGCAGATGATAAGTCAATATGAGTTGGTATTTATTATGACCCCGGTTTTATCTGAAGACCAGATGGCAGAAACTGTTAAAAAGTACGCCAAATTGGTTAAAGATGCGAAGGGAGAAATTATATTTGAGGATAGCTGGGGGCTTAAGAAACTAGCGTATCCAATTCAGAAAAAATCTACGGGTTACTATCACACGATGGAGTTCAAGGTTGTTGGAGAAGAAATCGCTAAGATGGAGCTACTCTTAAAGAGAGACGAAAAGATATTGAGATTTCTTACAGTAAAACTGGATAAGCACGCAATTGCTTACAACATTAAAAAGAGAGAAAAAGCTAAGGATACTGCAAAGGGGGGCAACGAAGAAACAGAAGAAGCAGTAGAAGAGAAAACAGAAGAAAAAACAGAAGAAAAATCCACAATAACGGATAACAAAGAGAAAGTAGAAGGGAAGAAAGAACCTATAACAGCTGAAAATTAATAATCGAAAGCAAATTAAATGGCCAATCAATCAGAAATAAGGTATCTAACACCGATCTCAGTAGAGGTACGAAAAGACAAATACTGCCGCTTTCTAAAAACCGGAATCAAATACATCGATTATAAAGATCCCAACTATCTCAGGATGTTGATTAACGAACAAGGTAAATTATTGCCGCGAAGACTAACTGGTACATCTTTAAAATACCAGAGAAAAGTCGGACAAGCAGTTAAGAGGGCCAGGCACATCGCTCTACTTCCCTACTCTGTCGATCTATTAAAGTAATTTAACACCCACCCTATTTACATTCATTTAAGCGATGGAAGTTATACTGAAGCAGGACATTGACAATCTCGGATTTAAGGACGAAATTAAAAAGGTAAAATCGGGATATGCGAGAAATTTCTTAATCCCCAAAGGCTTGGCAGTAAACGCATCGGGTTCCAACAGAAAAGTCTGGGAAGAAAATAAGCGACAACAAGCTGTTAAAGAAGAGAAAGTAATCGGCGATTTTCAGAAGACTGTAGATGCACTAAAAGATGTGACCATCAAGGTAGGGGCTAAAGTGAGTGAAAAAGGTAAGATCTTTGGTTCAGTTACCACGCTTCAAATTGCTGAAGCAATTACCAAAGAAGGACACAGCATTGACAGGAAATCCATCTCCATCAAAGAAGATGCTATTAAAGAGCTGGGAAGTTATACTGCCCATGTAAAATTACATGCTGAAGTGGATTTCACCCTCAATTTTGAAGTCGTAAAAGAGTAGTACCTCACTTTTCTTTTTGGTGCGCCTTCTTCCTTACTACAACAATTATCTATTTATTCTCATTCATTCATACCTCAATGCTTCGATAGGATCGAGGTTTGCGGCCTTAATAGCCGGGTAAATACCAGATATCAATCCTACCACCGCACATAACACAATACCACCGGTTATCCAAAACCATGGGATGATAAATCCGCCGCCAACTATCAATGACATAAGGTTTCCGGTTCCAATCCCTAACACGATACCGAACAGCCCCCCTATCTGGCAAATTACAATCGCTTCCGCCAAAAACTGATTCTTTATAATGCTGCTGGTAGCACCGGTGGCCTTCCTGATCCCTATTTCTCGTGTTCGCTCCGTAACGGATACCAACATAATATTCATCAGACCAATTGCTGCTCCCAGCAATGTGATAAATCCAATGACTGTTGCAGCAATCGTTACATATCTGATGTTATCAATCAGTATCTCCGCCAGGTTATCGCTTCTTATAATTTCAAAATTATCCTCTTCACTCAGAGGCACCTTTCTAATCTTCCTAAAAAGGCCAGTGGCTTCTCCAATCGCAGGATCAATATCCTGTTGCCCTTTCGTCAATACACTGATCACATAGGACAGGCTCCTTCTCTTGGTGTGTTTATTTACATTTTTCAGAGGAATTATGCAAAAATTGTCTCCGCCAAACCCCATGCTGGATCCCTTTTCCTTCAGTACGCCAATTACCCTATACTTTCCATTTCCAATTGCAATGGTTTTGTTAAGGGGATCTTCATATTCGGCAAAAAGGGACTGAACATTTTCAGT
>DTRI01000076.1:18266-22198 GCA_012966015.1 Flavobacteriales bacterium
GCACTTCATGAACCGAAAAAATCCGGCCTTCACCTATTTCATATCCTGCCGTGAGTAGATAGTTTTCATCTGCCCCCACAATCATGATGTTGGGGTTTGTCTTCTTGGATTGATATTTTAAAGTGCTCTGCCAGGAGGCAACCGCAGTGATGGATGTAATTGTATTCATGCCAAATTCCTTTTTAAATCTCGTGGCTTCATCATAAGCAATAGGCCGGTAACGCTTTGGTCTTTTACCACCCTTACCCACATGAACATTGAGGCCCCTATTCCTCATTTTGAAGGTATTGGCCCCCATACTGGTAAAATTGCTGTGGATGGATTGCTTTATTGAATCAATGGCTGTCAGAATGCCAACTAATGCGGTTATACCAATAGCAATGATCAAAATGGTCAGGATGGTTCGCAGCAGATGACTCCTAATAGAAGTCAGAGCTATCCTGATATTTTCTTTGAAAAGGGTGTTCATTTTACTGAATTCGCCATCCTTGAAACGCAAGTTACTAATAAAGAATATTGAACTGAGCTTTAAATGATAGAGCCTCCATTAATTCTCCTAAATTCAGATACAATTACATGCTTTACAGCTGGTTTTAAAGGCAGCATTTTCCTACATTTGCAACAACATCCAATCAAACTACAACCTAATTATGGCCTTTGATATTGAAATGATAAAGGCGGTTTATGAAAAGCTGCCAAACCGCATAGATGCCGCCAGAAAGACTGTCGGAAGACCGTTGACATTAACTGAAAAAATACTGTACTCCCACCTACACAGCACAATAGAGCTTTCCGTATTCGAAAGGGGTACAAGTTATGTTGATTTTGCACCTGACAGGGTAGCCATGCAGGATGCTACTGCACAAATGGCGTTGTTACAATTCATGCATGCAGGAAAATCAAAAGCGGCAGTGCCATCAACTGTTCATTGTGACCACCTGATTCAAGCGAGTGTAGGTGCGAAACGAGATTTAGAAACTGCAATAGGAGCCAACAAAGAAGTTTATGATTTCTTGTCATCTGTGTCAGATAAATACGGTATTGGATTCTGGAAACCCGGTGCAGGAATTATTCATCAGGTGGTTCTCGAAAATTACGCTTTCCCCGGAGGGCTCATGATTGGCACTGATTCTCATACCGTGAATGCAGGCGGACTTGGAATGATTGCAGTAGGCGTTGGAGGAGCAGACGCCGTTGATGTGATGGCGGGAATGCCCTGGGAGCTAAAGTTTCCCAAACTTATCGGCATTAAGCTAACTGGTAAACTGAGTGGTTGGACCAGTGCCAAAGATGTAATTCTCAAAGTAGCCGGGATTCTGACGGTAAAAGGAGGTACTGGCTGCATCCTGGAGTATTTTGGAGAAGGAGCCAGCGGTATTTCGTGCACGGGAAAAGGTACAATATGCAACATGGGCGCTGAAATAGGTGCCACAACTTCCACCTTTGCGTATGGTGATCAGATGGCAGAATATCTTCGTGGAACAGAAAGAGCGGAGATTGCTGATTTAGCAGATAAAGTGAGAGAACATCTAACGGGTGACCCTGAAGTTTATGAGGACCCAGAGAACTATTTTGATCAGGTAATTGAAATAGACTTATCAACTCTTGAACCTCACATCAATGGGCCATTTACTCCAGACAAAGCATTTCCTGTTTCGGAATTTGCACAAGCTGTAAAAGACAATGACTGGCCAGAAAAATTAGAAGTAGGATTGATTGGATCGTGTACCAACTCATCTTATGAGGACATCACAAGAGCTGCATCCATTGCCAAGCAAGCCAGTGACAAAAACCTGAAGGTGAAATCTGAATTTACGATTACTCCAGGTTCAGAGCAAGTTCGCTACACAGTAGACCGAGACGGATACCTCAAGATTTTTGAGGATATGGGCGGCGTTGTATTGGCGAATGCTTGTGGCCCCTGTATCGGGCAATGGGCAAGGCACACGGATGACCCCAATCGCAAGAATTCCATTATCACCTCTTTCAACAGAAATTTTGCGAAGAGAAATGATGGAAATCCAAATACACATTCCTTCGTTGCATCGCCAGAAATAGTGACGGCAATGGCCATTGCCGGGCAGCTCACGTTTAACCCTATGACCGATGCCTTAGAAAATGAAGATGGTGAAATGGTAAAATTCGACGAGCCAGTTGGACTCGCTGCGCCTCCTGATGGATATGCCGTTGAAGATGCTGGTTACCAGGCGCCTGCAGAGGATGGCAGCGGCATAGAGATAAAAGTAAATCCCGAATCTGAACGATTGCAGTTACTAGAACCCTTTCAACCCTGGGATGGAAATGACCTGACCGGTAATAAATTGCTCATAAAAGCCAAAGGAAAGTGTACAACGGATCATATATCGATGGCCGGACCCTGGCTCAGGTACAGAGGCCACCTGGATAATATTTCGGATAACATGTACACAGGAGCAATCAATTTCTTCAATGAAAAAGCTGACAGTGTAAAAAATCAATTAACTGGAGAGTATGACAACGTACCTAAGGTGGCGAGAGCCTATAAAACAGAAGGAGTTGGATCTATAGTTGTTGGTGATGAGAATCTAGGCGAAGGATCCTCAAGAGAGCATGCAGCAATGGAGCCCAGGTTTTTAGGCGTTAAAGCGATTCTTGTAAAATCTTTCGCCAGAATCCATGAAACAAACCTTAAAAAACAGGGCATGCTGGGATTGACCTTTGCCGATAAGGGTGACTATAATAAAGTTCAGGAAGATGATAGCATTGATATTGTAGGCCTGGACAGCTTTAGCCCGGGAAAACCCCTGACTGTAGTCTTAAACCACGCCGATGGTTCATCGGATGAGATTGCTGTCAATCACAGCTACAATCAGAATCAGATTGAATGGTTCAAAGCGGGATCGGCATTAAATCTTATTAAAGCACAAAATCAATAATCAAGACTTGATTTTAAGAGCCGCTCGCGGAGAGAAAGTTGATCGCACACCTGTATGGCTCATGCGACAGGCGGGTAGGATATTACCCGAATACAGAGCACTGCGCAACAAAGTAAAAAGCTTCAAAGAGCTGGTTAAGACTCCAGAGCTGGCATGTGAGGTAACATTGCAACCCGTAGACCTTCTTGAAGTAGATGCCGCTATAATATTTTCTGATATTCTGGTGATACCAGAAGCTATGGGTTTACCTTATGAGTTAAAGGAAAAGTTCGGGCCGTATTTTGAAAAGACGATAGCAACCCAATCAGATATTGACAAAATGGTAATTGCCTCCGGTGAAGACCTTTCCTATGTGACCGATGCAATCAAATTAGCAAAGAGTGCTTTAAATGGCAAAGTCCCTTTAATTGGATTTGCGGGCGCTCCATGGACAGTTATGTCTTATATGATTGAAGGACAGGGCTCCAAGACTTTTTCTAAGGCGCGCAAGTTTCTTTACACCGAGCCGGAACTCTCTCATCAGCTATTGGAAAAGATCACCCAGAGCACCATCAATTATTTAGAGGCGCAAATTGAGGCGGGGGCGGATATGCTTCAAATCTTTGACAGCTGGGCAGGAATCCTCAGTCCAGATCATTACAGGGAATTCGGAATAGCCTATTTAGATAAAATTTGCGCATCCCTTGGTGATGACACGCCGATAATCGTGTTTGCAAAAGGAGCAAATTTTGCATTGAAGGAACTGTCAATGCTGAGCTGCGATGTAATCGGTATAGACTGGAACATGGAGATTGCCGATGTAAAAGCACAAGTGACGAATAAAACCCTTCAGGGGAATTTGGACCCCGCCCTGCTCTATTCAGATACGGATACGGTTGCAGCTGCTACAACGGCAATGCTAAATGCATTTGGTCCCAACGGGCATATTGCAAACCTCGGCCATGGTGTATATCCAGATACTCCACTGGATAGCGTTAAAGCTTTTATCAACACGGTAAAGGAGCACCAATTTGGGCG
>DTRI01000076.1:22214-39914 GCA_012966015.1 Flavobacteriales bacterium
CAACTATTTGTAATTTAGCATCAAACACTTTTGGATGATTGTAGACATCTTCATACCCTGCTTTATAGACCAGATGTACCCTGGTACAGCCGAGAACATGGTAAAAGTACTGGAGAAGTGCGGATGCGAAGTTCGTTACAATCCAGAGCAAACTTGCTGCGGCCAGGTAGCATTTAATTCTGGGTTTTGGGATGAGGCCAAGGAGGTGGGTGTAAAATTCATCAATGAATTCTCAGAGAGTAAATACCTGATAATCCCCTCCGCCTCCTGTGCGGGAATGATTAAGAATTACTACTACGATTTGTTCCATAATTCCGCTCTTCATAACGAGTACAACCAGATGAAGGACAACACCTATGAGTTCGCAGATTTTATGGTGAATGTGTTGAAGAAAACCGACATCGGAGCAAAGCTGGAAGGCGTAGCCACCTATCACGACTCCTGCTCGGCGTTGCGTGAGTACAAACTAAAAAATGAGCCCAGGGAGCTATTGAGCCATGTCAAGGGCCTGGAGCTAAGAGAAATGAATGAAACCGATGTTTGCTGTGGTTTCGGCGGGCAATTTGCAGCTAAATTTGAAGCCATTGCCTCCAGTATGGTTGAGCAGAAGGTCGAGAATGCAGTAGAAACGAAAGCTGATTACATTATTTCCACAGACTCTTCATGCTTGATGCACATTGATAGCTACGCCAAGAAGAACAATCACAACCTGAAGATCATGCACCTTGCGGATGTTCTTGCCTCAGGCTGGTAGGTAGAGATCAACGAATTCGCGTATACAACCGCTGCCTCCTTTTTTAGATAGAATAATAGTCGCGATTTCCTTGACGCTGTTGTCAGCGTCTGCAGGACAAGCTGAAATGCCTACCGCTTCCATGGCATCGCGGTCATTCCGGTCATCACCAATAAATGCAATATTTTCCATGGCGATTCCCATTTCTGCGCTCCAGCGTTTAAGCGTCTCAATTTTAGCATCTGCACCCGTATGCACATGTTTAATGCCGAGTAGATCTGCCCGATTTTGAATGAGTTTTACGTTATACCCAGATGAGATGATACCCACTTTAAACGCGCGTTTTGACAACCGTCTTATCGCTACTCCATCTCTTGTGTCAAACTTTTTAAATTCATCTCCTTTCTCGGTATAGTACATTCCTCCATCCGTCATCACGCCATCAATGTCCAGGACCAACAATTGTATATTTTTTGCAGATACCTCAGCTAATGTCTTTAGGTCTTTCTTGACTAAAAGATCGATGGAGAGATCAAAGAATTCAGAAAAGCTTAGTAGATCGTTAACAGAAGCCTCAGCTCCTTCAATAACCAAATCCAGTTTACCAATAAAATCAGCATTGGCAACCGATGAAATTGCACCGTTTTGATTTTTAAGATGTTCCAGGTTAGATGTTAGAAAACTCATGCTGGTGTAGTGATTGGCTGGTTGATTGGTTGATTAGTTGATTGGTTGAGCGGTTGAGCGGTTGATTGGTTGACTGGTTGACTGGTTGATTGGTTGATTGGTTGACTGGTTGACTGGTTGATTGGTTGATTGGTTGATTGGTTGATTGGTTGACTGGTTAATTGGTTGATTAGTTGACTGGTTGAGCGGTTGAGCAGTTGATTGGTTGAGCGGCTGAGCGGTTGAGCGGTTGAGCGGCTGAGCGGTTGATTGGTTGATTGGTTGATTGGTTGATTGAATGCGCAATAATCCCGGTTTATAAGATTTTACAAAAAAGAGCTTATTAATGATAACCAACTTAGATCACGGTGCGCCCTACTGATTGTGTAACCACTTTCAGGCTTTCCAACAGATCTGTAAATTGCATGTGGTCGAGTTGTTGTGAAGCATCAGATTTTGCCACCTTAGGATTGGGGTGCACTTCAATGAGTAATCCATCTACACCCATAGCGGCACATGCCCGGGCCAAATCCCCTACTCCATAGGCATATCCCATGGCATGGCTTGGATCTAAAATAATAGGCAAATTCGTGTATTCCTTTAGATAAGCAACACCGCAGAGATCCAACGTAAACCGCGTATCATTTTCAAAAGTACGTATACCGCGCTCACAGAGAATGACATTCTCGTTTCCACCGGATAAAACAAATTCCGCCATCTGGACGAACTCTTTTAACGTTGTTCCAAATCCCCTCTTCAAAAGGACGGGTTTGTCCGTCTTGCCACAGCGTTTCAATATTCCGTGATCGTACATCGATTTGGCTCCAATTTGAACTATATCAGCATACTCAATTATTTCATCCACGTGCGTAGAGTCCCGAACTTCAGTGATAATATTCAATCCATATTTGGAGCGAATCTTATCCAATAACTTGAGACCTTCTAATTCCAACCCTTGAAAACTATAGGGAGAAGTTCTCGGCTTGTAACATCCGGCACGTAAGGTCGAAATGCCAAGCTCTATCATCAATTCAGCTGATTGTGTGATCTGCTCCTCCGATTCGACTGAACAAGGGCCAGCAATTACCAGCGTATTGTTGTGCGTTCCTCCAATTTTATTAGCACCTATTGTTACCGAACGCGTTTCTGAAATGTAGTTGCGGCTGGCAAGCTGCATATCAGAACCAAAAGGAAAGTGTTCTTCGACATACGCTCCATGTTTTTCATCCAGTTCCTTTAAAGAAGATGAAGTAACAAGGACTGAATGTCCATTCTTTCTGAAGCTGAATGCACACAATTCTTTCGCAATCCTTTTTACATCTTCGTCAGAAACAGTACCTTTTAAATGAATAATCATAATTCTCCTTTAATAAGGTTTATAAATGTTACCACCCCAGTTACCTTATTGTCGTTTGTCACAACAGGTAAGTACGAAATGGGGAAGTCATGTGATTTTATATGTTTTAACAGCTCTATAACTGTTTTATTATTTTCAATTGTTACCGGACTCTTGTTGATAATCTCGGCTACCTGAATTTCGTTTAGATTATCTATATGTTTTAAAAGTCCCTTCCGAACATCTGCATTACTTATCAATCCCTCTAGCTTGCCCTCACCATCCACCAAAATTGTAAAAGCCAATTTAAAATCGTCGATGGACTGTAATACCTCCTTAAAGGTACGATTTTTTGGACCCAGAATTGGAATTTCGTCCGCAGCCCGCATAAAATCCTCAACCTTGAAATGTGACTCAATTTCATTTGACTTCAGATTGAGAAGTGCAGAACTCAGCTGGTTTTCTTTAAACAGGTATGAGCCGGAAACCGCTGCAAAAACGCCCATATTCCGAAGAATAAATGATACTTCGGCATTTACACCGCCATCTACATGAATTTTTTTATCCGGATAAAGGCTTCTGAATTTCCTGATCTTTTGAAAGTTCTGCTTATCAAATACTCCCGAGCTCTGCCCGGGCACTGTCGCCATGAACAAAATGAATGAAAATTGATCTTCGTAACTATCGAAAACCGAAATATCCGTATCAGAGGTAATTGCCAAACCCAAGCTCGATTGTATATTTCCAGGTATCTGCAGCGATTTCTTCAGGTTTTCATATTGAAAAGTTACGTACTCCACCTTGTGCTCTGCAATGAGGTTGTAGTACTTTTCAGGTTCAGAAGTGATAATGTGCAGATCTACAGGTTTATCACTGTACTGCCTGATTACTTCAATGTCTTTGAAAACATTGATATCATCATTGCAATCCACATGAAACAAGTCGATTTGGTGATCATCCAGATTCTTTATAATCTCAGGAAGCTCCTGAGATGTATTGGAATATATGGAAGCAGATATTTTCACCTGTTTATTTCTTGTTTTTTATTAATTCGGCCAGGTAGAACTCGCCAATGAGCATCCTCCTGTCTGATAGAATCCTGGTCATGACTCGTTTTATATTAAATAAAGGGTAAAGTTACGAATAAAGTCCTTCTAACTAAGCAAACGTTTGCAAGACGTAGAGCTTTTTGTACGCGCCATTTTTAGCCATCAACGATTCATGAGTTCCTTGTTCAACTATTTCTCCTTCCTGAATAACCACAATCTCATCTGCCTTCAGAATAGTCGATAATCGATGGGCAATAACCAGCGATGTTCTATCCTTCATCAGCTTAAAGATGGCATCCTGCACCATTTTTTCTGATTCAGAGTCCAGCGAAGAGGTTGCCTCGTCCAGGATCAGAATAGGAGGGTTCTTTAAGATAGCCCTGGCAATACTCAATCGTTGTCGCTGTCCGCCTGAAAGCTTGTTGCCACCGTCTCCTATATTTGTTTGATAGCCATCTTCCAGCTCCATAATGAAATCGTGGGCATTGGCAATTTTAGCTGAGGCTATGACCTTCTCCTCATCCGGGTTCTCAATTCCAAACGCGATATTGTTTGATACTGTATCGTTAAAAAGAATAGACTCTTGCGTTACAATACCCATTAGTTTTCTCAAATCGTTTAATTTGAAATCTTTAACAGCCACGCCATCGATCAGCAAGTCACCTTTAGTGAGATCATAAAACCTGGGCAACATATTGGCAATGGTTGTTTTACCTCCGCCAGATTGGCCAATGAGAGCAATGGTCTTACCTTTTGGAATTATAAGGCTGATGTTTTTAAGTGTAGGCGTTTCATTATAGGCAAATGATACGTTCTTAAACTCAATCTCTTTTTCAAAAGAAGTAATGGACGCTGCATTGGGCTTCTCCACAATCTTCTCCTCAGCATCCATTATTACCTGGACCCTATCCAAAGAGGCAGCACCCTTCTGCACATTGTAATAGGCAGTTGCAAATGACTTAGAGGGTGATATTATCTGAGAAAAGAAGAACAGGTAAGTAATAAATAGCTTTGCGTCCATAGGATTTTCTACATCCAGCACCAGCTGCCCTCCAAACCAGATAATGACCACCATCACCACCACCCCCAGAAATTCACTCATGGGCGAAGACAGGTCGCGCTTTCTCAGCATCCGAACAAATAATTTCATTGCGCTGTTATTCTCTTCGTCAAACCGGTCTTTCGTTTTCTTTTCCGCGGTGAATGCCTTGATAATCCTGATACCAGTCAACGTTTCCTCTATAACTGAAATGACCCTCCCTATGCGTTCCTGCCCTTTGGAAGAAGTTCGCTTAAGGCTCTTGCCAATTATTCCAATAAGGTAGCCACTTAAGGGTAACAGGATGAATACAAACAATGTTAGCTCTGGACTCATAAATATCATTGCCCCGAGATAAGCGGCAATTGTTAGTGGTTCCTTGAATACTACCTCCAGTGAATTCATGATCGAAACCTCTATCTCTAATATGTCAGTTGTCATTCTGGAAATGATGTCGCCTTTTCGCTTTTCTGAGAAATAAGACAGAGGAAGCGTAAGCAGTTTAGCATATAATTCATCGCGTATATCCCTTACCACACCATATCTAATTGGTGACATAAAATACAATGCCAGATAACGAAACAAGTTCTTTAGGAAAAAGAGCACTATCACCAGCACACAGATGAATATGAGTCCATTCACCTGTCCTTCTGGCGTTATTATACCTGAGGGAGCAATCACAGAGCTGAGCTGATAAAAGAAATTCCCCAGAAGCGAGTCGACGTTTAGCGCAAGAGGAGGCTTTACTGTTACCAATTCCTGCTGGCCAAACAACAATCCTAGAAATGGGAATATCATCCCCAGTGAGAACACGTTGAATACGATGGAAAGCAAATTGAATACAATGTTGAGTACGGCATGGCTCATGTACGCCCGGACATACCCAACTATTCTAATAATATCCTTCATTTAAAGCTGAGTTTACTAATCAGTCGGAAGCCTGAAGACTGAAGTTGGGGGTTTTGTCTTTACCTTTCTGGCTTTCAAATTTAAAATTCTCACTATCGGATTTTACTTTAGTCATTTATTCTTTCTATTCAAACTTTCCGCTTTCAACTCCTGACTTCCAACCTCTGAATTCCAAATTTTGAACTCCATTCTAAATAATATTGATCCCATACCGCCGATTAAGGCCAAAGACTATTGATCAGCTTTGAATCAGATTCCTGTGTAGTTGCCGGGGGAAATTGCTCTTAATTCTTCTTTAACCTCTTCTGAGATATCCAGCTGGGTAATGAATTCATTGTAAATAATTCCATTTAAGCCCTGTCCTGATCGTGTTAAGTCCTTTAGCTTCTCATAAGCATCTGATACCCCTTCTCTTCTCAATATAGTCTGAATTGCCTCTGCTACTACCGCCGGATGGTTGTTTAAATCATTTCTAATTACATCTTCGTTCAGGATTAGTTTTCCTAAACCCTTTAATAACGATTTAAAGGCGATCAAAGTGTGTCCGATTGGAACACCCAGATTTCTGAGTACTGTAGAGTCAGTGAGATCACGTTGTAATCTGGAAATGGGCAGTTTGGACGAGAAATGCTCGAAGGTGGCATTGGCCATTCCGGCATTGCCTTCCGAGTTCTCAAAATCTATGGGATTTACCTTATGAGGCATAGCGGAAGATCCGGTTTCGCCTTCTACAATCTTCTGCCCGAAGTAGTCCATTGAAATATAGGTCCACATGTCTCTATCCAGATCTATGATGATATTGTTGATGCGCTTCAGATTATCACAGATTGCGGCAAGATTATCATAATGCTCAATTTGTGTGGTGGTTTGGCTACGTGTGAGCCCCAGGTTCTCATCGACAAACTTGTTAGCAAAAGCCACCCAGTCAATATGGGGGTATGCAACATGGTGCGCGTTGAAATTTCCGGTAGCTCCTCCAAATTTGGCAGAATGCGGCACTTTACTCAATTGATCCAGCTGCACTTGCAATCTCTCCACAAAAACTTTTATCTCTTTACCCATTCTGGTGGGTGAGGCAGGTTGTCCGTGAGTGCGCGCCAACATGGCCACATCTTCCCATTGGCCCGAAAGACTACATAGTTCTTTAACTAATTCATTTACAATAGGATAGTAAATATCATTTAAAGAATCCATTAATAGCTTTGGAATGGCGGTATTGTTCACATCCTGGGATGTTAATCCGAAGTGAATGAAGCTTACCGACTCATCCAATCCCAACTTGCTAAATTGCTCTCTAACAAAGTACTCAACCGCTTTAATATCGTGGTTGGTTTTCTTTTCAATGTCTTTGATTACCTGAGCGTCCTCCTCAGTAAAGTTTAGATGGATATCTCTCATCACTGAGAAACTGGATTTATCTACGCTTTTTAGCTGAGGCAATGGCAGTTCACAGAGTGCGATAAAGTACTCCACCTCCACCATCACCCTGTATTTCATCAGGGCAGATTCCGAAAAGTACGCGGATAGCACCTCAGTAACTCGGCGGTACCTTCCGTCTATAGGAGAAATTGCATTTAGCGATGTTAATTCCATCTGGTTGACCTTTGTTTTGAGGCTGCAAAGATACGAATAAAGCCCCGATTGCGTTTCAAGTGGATAAACAGATGCAAAAAAGAGTTAGAATTCTATCCGGTACAGGGCCACGGGGAAAATTCCCAGCTGATACTCAGTATCTATCTGGTGAGTCCGGTGATTGTACTGATAGAGCAAGATATTCTTCCGATTGGCAATGTTCTGTATGTCAAAGGCGATTTCATGAGTTACTTTCTTTGCATTGTGCTTAAAGCTCAACCTGGCATCTATCCTGATATACGGTTCAAATTGCAGGCTAAAAGCCTCATTATCTACCAGTACTTCTTCTCCTTCTGCCAGAGAGCTGTTTAAATCAATAGGTGTGTATCTCTTACCCCCTGCATAAACAAACTTGGCGTCCAGGGCCAGGCTATTGTGCTTTCCTATTGAGAATTCCTTTCCTCCTAGTAGGTTGAAGATGTAATTGCTGTTATAAATGGTGTTTCGCTCTACATTATCACTTCCCCGGTACTTGGACTCATACAATGACACCGTTAATAAGAAGTAGTATGATTTAGCAAAAAACTTCTCCAGCGTAAGCTCAACACCATAATTGTAGGCGGTTCCCGTATTGGTCAACGAGTCCATTTGGGGAAGGCCACCATATTGTGATCCAAGGTTTACAGTAGAAAACGAGTTTTGATAATATTCAAATACCGGAATGTTATGCAGGTATTGATAGTACAATTCTCCTTTAAATCGAAGATTCGGCCACAGCGTGCGGTCAAATCCCAGCATGAGGTGGTGACTTTTGGTAAATCCAAGGTGTTCATTCGATCGATTCGTATTTCCCACACTGTCACGCGATTCATAGTAATAAACCTCCATCAGCTGCAGCTGACTGTGGTATCCATAGCCAAGAGATAGAGATTGCTTGTCGCTCATTTCCCACTTCAGTCCGACCCTGGGTTCGGCGGCGTAGGAGCCATTCAATGTGAAGTATTGAAAATGAAACCCGGAATTTAATGTGACATTCTCTCTCGCCTTAAAGCGCCATTGCATAAAGGCTTGCCCCAGACCCGTTGATCCGGTATGGTCTCTAAGTGTAACCCACTTATATATTTTATCACTGTACCATGTTTCATCAAAATCGTGGCTCAAGCGGTGCAGATAGAATCCAGTCTTAACGGTATGCCTTGCATTGAATTTCTTGTTGAGCGTCCATGAAAGTGTTGTCCTGCCCTGAATGGAATGATCCTTGTAAATATTTACTGCCTGTGCTCCAATATATGCCAATGTATCCACCGTCACTCTCCTTTGAGAACCTGAGATTGCTATTATGATCTTTTGGTACATATCATTATTAAAAAAATAGGTGTGAGAGACTCCCACCACACCCATGTCAGAGCCATAGACTATGTCTTCATTATCATTTAGCCCGAATGAATTATCTGTAGAATCCTTCAGGCTTGCCAGTAAAGAAATGTCGCTGATGCCCCCAATGCCAAACATTTTGAAGATTCCTGCTTTCTTGGTGGGGATGTTTACCTTGAAGGATAGGTCCTGGTATTTGGGAATTCCCGACGCTCCAAAGTTAACACCCATCTTATCCAGAATGGACCAAGTAGAATATCTGTAACTCAACAAATAGGAGGCCTTGCTATTTTTACTGAAAGGGCCTTCAGCAGATAGCTCAGCTCCATTCATTCCAAATTGACCGATGAACTCGTGCTTCTCGTTGTTGCCATTGCGCATTTTCAAATCAAACACCCCGGCTATTGCATTACCATACTCTGCCGGAAATGCGCCGGTATAAAATCCAGAGTTGGTTAGCAAGTTATTATTTAGGATGCTTATGGGTCCACCATTGGTGCCCTGCACGGTAAAGTGATTGGGATTGGGAATATCCAAGCCATCAAATCGCCAGAGCACTCCGATAGGTGAATTCCCCCTGATAATAATATCGTTTCGCTGATCACTCGATCCTGACACGCCGGCAAAATTCGTTGCCAACCTTGCCGGATCCCGAAAGCTGCCTGCATACCTCGAGGTTTCTTCTACTGAGAAAGTTCTGGCGCTTACAGTAGCCATCTGATTTAGCGGCTTGGACTTATCTATTTTCGCCTCTATGACAATCTCCTCCCGCATAAATACCTTCTCCTCCAGGGAAATGGTAAGCACAACTTCTTTTGCGGAAGTAACAAGGATGTTTGGGATTGAAAGTGGATTGTATCCCAAAAAAGTGACCTGAACACCTCTTCTTCCAATGGGCACATCCTCAATTCGGAATTCTCCAAATTCATTGCTGGATGATCCTACCGGCGGGCTGGTGCCCAGCAATACAATATTTGCTCCAGGCAATGGCGATAGCGACTGCGCGTCGATGATAGTTCCGCGAATGGTTTGGGTGATCTGTGCCTTTTGGGCGAATGCATTGCCCACTCCTTCAAAAAAGAGAAAGAAAACGGCCAGCGATATGCACTGAACTTTCATGTTCATCGGATTGCCCTTCGAGATGTGTGCGAAATGATGGTTACCTGACCAGAAAGACTCTTTTGGTTAGCTCGATTTCCCCAGTCAGCAATCTAATCAGATACAATCCATCCTGATACTCAGAAAGGTCAATAGCGTGGTTTGAGTCCTTAACTTCTTCAATAAAGAGCAATTCTCCTTTTGTATTATATATCTGAACGAAATCAATTTCCTCATTCATGCTGATCGCAATTTCACCAGTGGTTGGATTTGGATAGAGCTTTAAATTCATAGGTCTCGCTATCCCTTCTTGAATACCCACATTTACCGTATCGGCAATTGATTTAACGCATCCATTTCCATCCGTTACTGTCACCATGTAATTCCCCGGATTTAATCCAGTGGCTGTTTGAGTAGTTTGTGCAGCAGGATCATCCCATAGATAAGTGTAAGGAGGATCTCCTCCCATAACGCCTACCGTAGCCGTTGCGTCCATACATGTATCACAGCTAGGATTTACAGATGATGGTATTAAGGACATTGGGCTAAGAGGCTCGGTAATACTCATATTGGCATACGCTGTATCATTATTGAAATCAATAATTCTCACTTTTGTGGTACCTGCACACAAGCCTGTTGCCGTTGCTGTTGTTTGAGCTGCCGGATCATACCATAAATAAGTGTATGGTGCAGCACCATTGGCAAGTGTTGGTGTTGCACTAATGTCACAATCTCCTTTACATTCAATAAAAGCTGAAGCGGCAAAATACGCCGAAAGCGGTTTACCCAGGTAATAGCTGGCAGAAATAGCTGTCCCCTTCGGCGCATCTGTTTCTACTTCTGCAACAGAAGCCCCTTTACCATTTGCGTACCAGGTGTAAGTGTAAATGGTGTCAATTACTGGATTGGGTTCGCCCAATATTGACGAATCCAGAAGCACCCAGGCTCCCCCGGTAAATATGGGATCTTTTATGAACAGGCTATCAATTGATATCTCCATGGCGTAACTTCTAATACTATTATAAGTACCCTTAGGTGTAGTTATCATACCATAGCCATCAACGGTATAATTAATAATGCTTGTGTGCCCATTGCCTATCGAGTCGATGGGAGCACCTACTGAAGCGCCAGAAAAGTTAATCCTAAAACCATATGTATCCTGAAAATTACTTCCATCTGTGTAGGGAAATTCAATTATTTTTTGCGCCGGCGTGTAGGGTACAGACAAGGGAGCTGCGGGAGGCGGAAAGAAAGCACCGGCAAATCCTACAAAGTTGACTTCAGATGAAGTCGTTGTAATAAAACCAACTAATCCATCAGCATCGGTTGCGAGGTTAGCCCCTGAAAAATCTGAGGCATATGGGGTTGTAGCTGGGTCGATATAAAAAGTTGTATCAATGGAGTGCTTTTGTAATGATGAGAAATCCCAGGACTGTGAGCCAGTATCACCAACCAATATAGCTGCCGAAGGCATGGTATCATTGGAGGCTAGTATTGCTTCACCAGAAACCGCAAAATCTGTTTGGGTAATGGTAATTTGTGCATTTACAAAATCGTTATTGAAGAAAATAACGGTTATTAAACTGATGGTAATTGATAAAATTCCTCTCATGATCTATATTTTTTGTTCATCACAAATATAAGAAGCTTCTGTAATGAGCTAAAATAAACTAGGTAAGGAAATAGAGGGGTTGCAGGATGCGCCATTTATTGCTTCAATTCAAAAACTTCAACTTTCAAATCATCTACGAATATCTTCTCTGTTCCCCTGTGCCAAACATACACTTTCAGTAAGTCCTGCTTATTTCTTACCTCTGGCGTTAAATAATCGAAGGTAACCTCATTCCACTCGTTTAGCTTTAGGTTAAGCTTTTCAAAATCAAGGGCTTTGTATTTATAGGAATAACCATTGTGTTCAAAACAAATGACAAAGCTTGTAGGATTGGATTTTGCATCGATGATGGGGTAAACCATTACACTGCCGCGTATCCAGGCATAATAGTGGTCGGTAACCTCAGTAAATGGTGTAGCGCTTGTTAAAGAATAAATTTCTTTTTCATTCAATTGAAAAGAGGCCTTACCTGAATACGCGTATTCCATGCTAATGCCCTCCTCTTTCAGGGATTCAAAATCGATTACCTGAAGTACTTTTCTCTCGTATTCATCTTCATTTGTAAATTGTTCTATCCCATCGAACGAACGGTTAATCAACATTAATTTCTTGTCATCTTCCGTGACGGCGGTCTCTCCAAATGCGGATAAGTAATAATCCATGCTCATTCGAGACCCATGAATGATCCCTTTATGGTATTGCCATGTCTGGAATAAATTCAGGCCTCCCAAGGCAAGTAGCAGTGTGAATAACAACCGCTGAACCAGTAAGGAGTTAGATTGAATCCAATTCAGCGTATATCCCAGTGGAATAATTAATAAGGCATAAGAGGGAACGAGGGCTCTTTGGCCAAAACTCTCTGCGTACCACCATGTGGACCAGCAGGACACGATGTACAGGTTCAGAAAAAAATAAACCAAAACCGGTATAAAGAGCCCTTTATTTTGCTTGTACAAGAACCTCATTCCGATAAGAGCAAAAAACATGATTGGCGTATAAAGCAACCACCCTTTTCTAAAGCTGAATAGCACCTCAATGACATAAGGAGTAAAAAATTCAAATCCCTCGCCTGGATTTATACCGTAAGTGTAAAACAGAAATTTACCGGTAAACGCCTTCCAGTACGCAAATTGAAATCCGCCAATGAGCAGCAATAAGCCGGCGAACACCAATACCTGGCCATAATTTTTAGTGAGCAACCTAATCTTGTTGGTAAAAGATTCCAGATCGGTTACACCCCAGAGTAGTGGTATTGCCAAACACACTATTTCTGAAGGCCGACTCAATATTATTATTCCTGCCAGCATACCGAGGGGTACCATATATTTCATTTTCGTCGCCCTGTGCCATTTGATCGTAATCAATACAAACAAAAGATATAGGGTAAACAGGTAATTGTGAGACATGGCATTCTGCCCATAAAAAGAAGTGTTCATGAAATAATTGGTTCCCAGATATATAATAATAAGTATGAGTGCAGTCACAAAATCGTTGAAATATTTGAGCGCCAATTTGCGAACCAATACCAAACCGGCTATAGTGTAGGCTATGCCTCCAATCCACAGCGCGTACTGGTATGGCAGCGAGAACCCATCAGCCGGGTACGAAGACAGCAGAGCTATAATATGCCCAATTGCAAAAAATGGCAGGTATAGAAACGCCAACCCCATGCTGTACTTGATAACAAATTCACCGGACGGCATGTGCATTCCCTGGTAAAATGTTGGCGTGTTGCTATATTTTTCGACTATCTGCTCTACAACCGAGAAATCTGTTGCACCCAGATCGTGGTATATAAAAGCGAGAGGCAGGTATAGATAATATCCGAACACATCCCACGAAAGTATGTTGTGTGGAACAGTAACCACGTTTACTATGACGCAAATCACACAAATGAAAGAAAGTGTAAACAGCGATTTCTTATTTTCCAACTTTTGAAGCATGGCAGGCTAATTTCGCTTTAAAAACTTAAGTTTAACATTCCTGAGAGAATTATCCTGCTTCCCTGCACTCAGCTGCAGCCTGATTGTCTTTTCCTTTCCGTCTAAAATAGGAGTAATCTCATAATTGTACAATCCTGTTTGGTTCTCATCAAATTTTGTTTCCATGTAATGAATGAAGTGTATGTTGTGCCAATAGTAATTGTAATTGCCTTCTGATTCATTAATGCTCATGACAATCTTCGAATCATTACTTTCTCGGTAATCATTGTCAATCAAAACTTGTATCATTACCACATCTTCAAACTGAGGAATTTCAGAGCTTTCAATGCTGTATATCAAAGTTGTTTTATCCTTCGAAGTGCTGATGTCTCCAACAGAGATTTCTTTTATCGTTTGGAATTGAGACCCATCGTATTTCCGCTTCCAAACCAGTCCCTTAAATCTATCTTCTGTCTTTAAAAACACGGTCCAATATTTATAGCTGTCCATTTCAAACCAGTGCAGAATATACATACGGTACTGGTAGGTTTGAATAATATTAAACGGAACCGTCAACAAGGAAAGGGAGAGAACAATCAATTTTATTCCGATTGCGATACGGTCAAGTAAAAGAGCCAGCGGGATAATGAATATCGCATAGTAGTCTATATACGCTCTCAATCCATAACTACTTCCGTAGTACCAGGAGCTCCAGCTAGACAGAACATAAGTGAGTATAACAAAGAAGGACATCCACGTCAGAGCGAAATAGGGTTTGCCTTTAATTCCCAGCCATAGCACCGATATCAGGCCTAGAAATAAAATTGGTGTGTAGATAAAAAGTCCCTTGCGGTAACTAAACAGGATGTTGAAGAACTCAGGGTTTGTGAAGTCAAAGGTATGACCCGGATAAGAGTATACAAAGAAGCTACCTGCCTGTAAGTACCACAGCAAACTCTGAATGAACAACATGCCCAGCACGATCAATATTCCGAAAGTGAGTTTTTTGGAATGCTCAAAAAGCTTGACGATGCCTTCTTTGAGATTATTTACTGAACCAGCCAGAAAAGGAATGAACAAAATAACCAGAAAGTTAATCTGCCTGAGGAGGATTATCAATCCGAAAAAGAGAGAAGCCCATAAAAAGTCACTGAGATCTCTTTCATTGAAATACGATCTAACATAATACAAGAAGGCAGTGATCGCAAACAGAGAATAAACGTGACTGAAGCCTGCGTCAACATTTGCGTAATGGGTAACAGACGTAGCCAGCACCAATAAAACCTGAGCAAATACGATGGCATACTTTTTTGTTTCGTATTGCTCGAGAGTCTTCCTCAGGAAAATTATGCTCAGAAAAAGATAGAAAAGTGCTGCATGAAAAATTGTTTTTTGAAAAGGGCTTTGATATCCATCTTCAGGCTCTCCTTCCAGGTCAGTTGTCAGATAGGTGTATAGAAAAAAGGGAAGTTGCAAAATGGCAGTCCCGACCGGGTATCTATCGACTTTATAGTTTCCTGACTCAACATATACCCCAAGGGCATTGATACGACTGTAGGCGCCTGAATCTTCACGTAAAGGAATATCATTTCTTACAAGATCATGGTGAATAAAAATAGATGGTAAATAATCGTAGTACCCAATACCATCTGCGTGAATTGTGGTCTCGACATTCCCGATGTAATTATTGATTAGGAAAACATATGTGAAGATGACAAAGGCCTCAATCACTATTGATTTAAGAATCAATTTCAAAAAACCCATATGCAAGAATGACTGTGCTTCACATTTCAACTATCGCGATAAAGTTAGCACCATTTTAAAAGATCACAGATATGCACTATCAAATTTCATTAGTTTTACCCACCTGATTTAACAGCATATATAAACGGATTATGTTCAAAGATCTGCTTACCGGTGCAAAATCCTATATGGATGCCCACATTCTGATCAGGGATCATAAACTCTGGGGGTTTGTAATTATCCCGGGTATAATCAATCTTATGCTATTTGCTGTTACAATAGCAGCTGGCTGGGAATACTCCGATCGTATTACAGATAAAATGCTCGAATTATTTGGGTGGGGAGACAGAGATGACGCGGATTTGAGCATGTGGAGCTCCATTATTCAGTGGTTTTTCATGATTTTATTCAGGTTGATCTTCATCATCTTTTACCTGTACATCTATAAATACATAGTTCTGATTATTATGTCACCCGTTATGGCCATTTTGGCTGACAAAGCCAACGAAATCCTCACCGGTGAGAAGTCAGTTTTTAAGATGAAGCAATTTGTAAGCGATGTACTGAGGGGAATTACTATAGCCATGCGCAACCTATTCGTAGAGCTGGTTATCTTATTCGCACTATTCCTGTTTGCTGCCATACCTGTAATTGGGTGGATCAGCCCAGTGCTCATGTTCACTGTTGAATTCTTTTTCTATGGATTTTCGATGCTGGATTACACGAATGAATGGAATAGGATGTCGGTTAAGGAGAGCTCCAGCTATATTTATAGGCACAAAGGGCTAGCAATTGCCAATGGTGGTATGTTTTACCTGATGTTAATTGTTCCTATAGTTGGATTGATGGTCGCTCCATCTTATGGAGTGGTGGCAGCGGCTATCGCTGCCCATGAAATTGATAAAAGAAAAGAGATAATTTGATTCCTGTGTAAGCCAATGGTCAAAATTTCCGCGGTTAATTATCTGAACACCAAACCCTTCGTGTATGGCATACAGCACTCAGGCTATTTGGAGGATTTCGAACTGCAACTTGATATTCCTTCTGTCTGCGCCACGAAAGTTATCAATCACGAGGTCGATATCGGACTTGTTCCTATCGCCATCCTTCCAGAATTGGCTTACAAAGAGATTCTTACTGACTACTGCATCGGTGCCAAAGGAGCAGTGGGGTCTGTGCTATTGTTGAGCCAAGAACCCCTGGATAAAATTGAGAATATCATACTGGATTTTCACTCTAATACCTCTATATCTTTAGTTAAGGTATTGTGCTCTAAATACTGGAATATAAACCCTTCATGGATTAATTCGACTAAAGATTTTGATCATTTAATAAAAGGAACTACAGCGGGTGTTCTAATAGGTGACAGATCCATGAAAATCAGATCGCAATTTGACTTTGTTTATGATTTAGCTTTTGAGTGGGAGCAGTTCAGCAAGATGCCCTTTGTATTTGCTTGTTGGGTATGTAATAGAAAATTGCCTGAACAGTTTGTCTCTAATTTTGAAAAAGCCATTTCATGGGGAGTGGCGAATAAGTTAGCGTCAATTGCTGGTGTAGAAAACTACCAGGAAGCGAAAGATTATGTGGAAAATAACATAAGTTATGATCTGGATGCCGCTAAAAAAAGTGCAATGAAATTGTTTTTATCTTATCTGCGTGGTTAATTGTCGCAGAATAGCTTCCATTCCAGATAGATTGTATTATATTTAGGAGGCCATATTATAAGTGAATAAATGTATCTTTGTCACCTCTAAAAAATCCTCTTTATTTAACGTTAAATTAAGGTTCATGAAAAAGTTTGCTCTACTCCTGTTAGCAACATGTATCTCTGCAATCACCATTGGCGACATAATCGACACACAAGGCGGTGTCAAGGACAAAATGAAACTAATGAAGGCGCGGATGAAGTACTCAAATGAAGATTATAAAGCTGCACTTCGTTTATATAGAGACGTATATCTCACACAACCGGAAAATGCAGAATTGAACTTCCGTATTGGGCAGTGCCATCTGTCATTGGGAGATATACTCAAGGCCTTGGAATACTTCGAAAAGAGCTATAAACTCGATAATTTTTTATCGGGCATACACCTTGCGCTTGGGCAGGCCTATCATTTGAAAGGTGATTTAACGAGGGCGGTGGAAGAATACAATAAGTACAAATCAAAATTATCGGCTGGCAAATTGGCAAAGGACGACGTTGTTAAATACCTAAAGCAGTGTGAATATGCCAAGGAGCTAATGTCGAAGCCTGTTGACGTGACATTAAAGAATCTGGGAAGTAACATAAATTCAGAGTACCCTGATTATTCGCCATCCATTTCACTGGATGGAAAGAGTTTTATTTTCACTTCCAGAAGATCAGATACAAAAGGTAAAGGTCGTGACAACTATGATCACGGATATTATGAAGACATCTACTTATCTGAATACGACGAAGCCACAGGTGGATGGGCAAGAGCCAAGAGCATCAAAGGAAGAGTAAACACGGTGTTCCATGATGCCAGCATGAGCATTTCACCAGATGGCCAACAGATATTTGTTTACAAAAATCCAAATTTTTTGAAAATTTAAATATTTTTTCGACGTCAAATTCCTAAAAATTTTGACGTCAAATTCCTAAAAAGTCGACGTCAAATTCCCA
>DTRI01000077.1 GCA_012966015.1 Flavobacteriales bacterium
TTTTTATCTCTTTCTTAAATTTTGGTTCATCTAATCGTCCATTTATAACAAAATGGTTTCGTTGGTTATTTCCTTTTGGCTTTAAATTTGGAGCGCTAGCTGCAATGGTGATGCACTCATAAGGCTTATCAAGAGGCTTAAAATCAGCACCATTGATAATGAAATCAGTAGACAAAATTACCCGCCTACCAGACTGCGTATTCTGGTGAATTGGATCGCTGATTCTGGTTTATTGGATCACAAAAATCAAAAAATTTTCCTAACAAGTGTAATGTAACCTTACTGATCGATTCCCGTCAAGTTATTCTTGTTTTTACGCATGGACTCTCCTTTGAGAGAAAATTTATGTGCGTTATGGATCAGCCTATCCAAAATTGCATCTGCAAGCGTTGGATCACCAATACACTCATGCCAATGGATCGTAGGAACTTGGCTGGTGACCAGTGTTGAGCTAACATTGTGGCGATCTTCCATGATTTCTAGCAGATCAGTCCTTTGACTGGGAGAAAGTTGTTCTAATCCCCAGTCATCGATGATAAGTAACTTGGTCTTTGCTAGCGCTTGAATAAAGCGTCCATAGGAGCCGTCACCGTGGGCAATCGTCAATGCTTCAAATAGGCGATTGGCACGATAATAGCGAACAGATAATCCCTGTTTACAGGCGTGATGGCCAATGGCGCAAGCCAAGTATGTTTTGCCACAACCGGTTGGACCGGTAAATAGCAGATTTTGATGACGAGACAACCATTCTTTGTTCAAAAGAGAGACTATCTTATCTTTAGTTAATCCCCTGGGATGCTGATAGTCTATCTCCTCGATTGTGGCTGGGATTTTGAATTTAGCTTGTTTGAGCAGGCGTTTAAACCTGGTATTTTCTCGATATAATTGTTCTCGATCAATCATTATATTCAAGCGCTCTAAAAAACTTAAATCATGGTAAGTATTAGGTTGGGATAATTGCTCTTCCAAAGACAAACACATACCGGGCAATTTCATATTTTTTAGTAGTGACACAGATTGTTGGTTAGACATCTAATATTCTCCTGTAATTTATTGATAATAATGGCGACCACGGACGTTTTCATGTTCAATTGGTGGGGTTTCTGAATCTTGGATTAGCTCAACATGGTCAAGACCCTTCATTAAAATAGACTCAATACTACTGCGTCTTGGAGAGCCAATCATCCAGGCACGTTGGCAAGCACTTTCTAAACGTTCATTACCATATTTATTTGATAGGTTCAAAATACCAAGACACATCCTGATACTTTTTTGAAGATGGTGCCGCTCATTTAAAATCCCTTGAATTATTTTTACTGTAGTCAAGCCTACTTTTTGTGCCCGTTGGTTAAGAACAGTTGGAGTGCATTGCAAATGATTGCGATGAGCCTCTGGCATATGCTCTGGCAAAGTGGTGTGGTAACCTTGTTCAGTTTGCTTAACATGTGTGGCAACACGCTTGTTATCGTAATAAATTTCAATGATATTTCCACAATTATGCAGTGTCACTTTCTTGCGTATTAATGCATGTGGGACTGAGTAATAATGACCATCAAAGTCAACATGATAATCATTTCTAACACGCCCAATGATAACCGATGTATATCGGTAGGGTTGCTTTGGCAAAGGACGTAATGCTGGTTTATCAAGCTCAACAAATCGACCTCTTCTCGTTCCAGGCAGTTTTTGAAATGGTTTCTCATTTAATTGCAAAAGCAATTCTTTTATTGTCTTGTTCAGTTCTCCAAGGGAATGAAAAGTTTGATTACGTAGGCGTGCTAAAATTTGTCGCTCAACAATCTGTACGCCAACCTCTACCTTAGCTTTGTCTTTTGGCTTATAAGATCTTGCTGGAATAACGGTACAATCAAAATGAACTGCCAACTGTTGATAGGTGGGGTTTAAATCCGGGTCATATCGACAAGGCTTACTAACCGCGCTTTTTAGATTATCAGGGACAACAATTTCTGGAACACCACCTATATACTCAAACGCTCTGACATGAGCCATAATCCAATCGGGTAACGATTGGGTATAGCTTGCTTCAGCATAAATATAATTTGAGGCGCCTAGAACAGCAATAAATATTTGAGCCTCTTTAATTGTACCTGTTGTTGAGTCGGTTATTGGCATGGTTTGGCCAGCATAATCGACAAATAACTTCTCTCCTGCTCGATGTAATTGTCGCATAGGGACATCTTTTTTCTTGCACCAAGTTCGAAAATGGTGACAAAATTGTGAGTAGCTATAGGCGTTATCGGGAGATTGTTGATTATATTCCTCCCACAGCAAGCTTTTTGTCACACCTTTCTTTTGCAGCTCTTTTGACAGTTTGTCCCAATCTGGGAGAATAATGGGCTTGGCGGCATTTGGAGATTTCTCTCCATATACCAGGACTTCGAGTTCAGCATCTGATAGCCCTTCAGGCAATGGCCAAGTCAGCCCTTTAGCCTTAGCGTCATTTACAATACGCGATACGCTACTGGCTGAAATACTCAAGCTTTTTCCAATTTGCCTATGTTTTTGCTCTAAATGGTATTTTAGTCGCAATATTTCTCTGATTTTCCTCATGGATGTTCTCTTCTTAGTCACGGTATAGCCCTCCTGAACAAATTCAGTAGGATACCTTAATTAAAGTTAACTCTCAGTAGGAATTTCTTTGATTTTGTGCTGCTGGATCAGACATTCTGGTAATGGATCAATGATTCTGGCAATGGATCGCTATTTCCGGTTTTAGCCAGCGATTGATCCAATTACACCAGAACAGTATCAGTATGCCCATCTCCCCCCCACCAACAACCGCTGCTGCGTATTCTGGTGAATTGGATCGCTGATTCTGGTTCATATCGTTACCCATAAATAATGTCACATTTCCTTCACCTTTTTCAGTGTATTTTGACTCTGCAAAAAATTATTTAAAACCCTTAATCCAAGCCATATAGTTTTTGGTCCAGGAGGGCCATCAGATTTTCTTCCTAAGTACCCACCCATCGTGGCAAGCATTCTAGTAATCACTTCAATGCTTGGAGATACTTTTGGCGGTTTTCTTTTTTTATTTAGCATATAAATTGTTCGCCATTCATCTTTTGAATAGCAACAGTTACAGTCTAACGTAGGTTCTGTTCGGCTCAGATGTGTAATATACATGATCCTCCATGTGATTATTAAATACATTGCAATGCATGGCAGAAATCTAGAACCTTCTTTTATTTGTATTGCTTCAACTCGACAACCAGTCTTCAAAGTTTTAAAAAACACTTCAATTTGCCATCGCGCTAGATACCATGCCATGATTTTCTTTGCGTCACTTAATGTGTCGTCACATAATACGCTGGTAAGAAGAATCCATTCTATAGGGGCACATCCTTTAGGCGGATTAATTTCTGACGTTGCCACAACCGTGGCATGAACAGGCTCTAATTTGAGTTCTCCTCGTCTTCCTGTGGGCGGATGAAGTTTAACTTGCTTGATTTTAACCGAAAGAATAACCGTGCGTTTTTTTTGATTTCCTCTTTTTGGTACTGTTATTTTTATTTTGCCCACTTCTTTTGTTTTTTTCATTTCCTCAAATAATAAAGTGGTTTTACGATCATCGTTTTCATCTAATAAAACTCTATTAATTCTTGCTCTTACTAACCAATCGGCTCGCAAAGTATCTCCTCGTTGTTCTTCGTTATGGTAAATGTCAAATATATCACTTTCTCGATCGCCTACACAGATAATCTGCGTGTCTGGGCAACGCTCCGCAATTTTGCATGACTTTTGATATCCCAACAACCAACGATATGATTCTTTAAATTCAATTGGACAATGCATATGATAGGAGTTCAGTTCTTGCTTTGTTTTTGTTCTGGTATGGAGTTCTTCTCTATACCAAGACAAATTATCAACAATACCTAATGGACATTTATCAGGCGTAACTGCAATGAGTGGGTGCAAAAATAAAGTTTGGTCGTCATCATACTTGCTGGGACCAACACCACTTTTTTCTGGTTGCCCCCTCTATAGCTCAATTCAGTTGTATCTTGAAGTAAAAGAACAGTTTTATGAGACTGAATACGGCTGATTGTTGAATTGATATGAGGGGCTAATATTTTTTCCGCAGATACATTTTTATGATCAAAAAAGCGATAAGCTGCTTTTGTTTCAGAGAATTTATTACAGGCCCCGGGAATACTCTCTGTGGGATTTGAGCTTAATTTCTCAAACAAGTTAGGTATTGCCGTTATGCGTTGTCCTTGCGAGATTTAACAGAAATGGCGCTAGAACGTGGCTATAAATTTGACCGTTCTAATAATCCTCATCAATAAGAATTGAGAGATGAAGATAACAACATGCTACAATTATCGAACAGACTCAGAATTTAAAATCTGAAATTAAAAGCAGGTTTTTGTAGTTTGTTTAGTAAATTCAGAAACTTCCCGCATTGCATAGTATTAAGATACTATGCAATATATTAATGCAGGGTTTTTTTCGAGATTATCTTTACTACTTCTTGTCACGAGAATCTATTTTGGGTACTACCTACCACACCGCGTGCGTCGCCTAGCATCACGCTTTAACGACTGATGGTCACCCCCACTTGTTGTCATCAAATATCCTTCTTGTATCATCCACTAATATCTGAGAGCTGCTTCTGCGATGGCGCTTGCCCGGGCC
>DTRI01000078.1 GCA_012966015.1 Flavobacteriales bacterium
ATTAAGGCTTGACCGTTATTTTCATTGAAGCCGTAATCATAGTTTTCGGGAAAATTCTTGGACCCCATTTTAGGAATGAATTTATTGCTCATGAGTGTCAGATTTAGTGTGTGAAATTATTTCCATATGCCTCGCGTTCCCAAATGATTGTGTATGCAGCCATTCAAAATGTGCTTCTGTTACGTCATCAACGGCAATGCCCCACTCATAAAAATTGGGACTGTCGTCGATGATATTGAAGTAACCGAGGCCGACCTTCAATATACGCGATTCTCTGAGATAATCCACGAATTCCTGGAAATCATCAAAGTCTACGGGACTGCAGGACAGGCCATAGGAAACCTGCTTCTGCACTGTAATTCTGTACTTTTTATGATTCATAATACATTTGCTTATTTCACTCATTTACCGGTAATAATTTTTCGAGCTCCTCCACCAACTTTTTTTCACGATCTCTGAGGTTTGCCGCTTGTTCATAGCGCTGAAGCTTTACGACTTCGTTTTTTTTCTCCTTTATCTCTTCAATCTTCATTTTAATTTCCTCAATTCTCTTGTTATCATTCATCCTGAGCATGGAATAGGTCTTGCATTATTTGGGGTTTCTTTGCTGCAAAATACCGGTGCATACACGTAACCTATTTACGCAGCTTAATTATTTATTTAAAAAACTCGGGGCAATAAAATATTACCGGGAAGACTTTTTGTAAACGGCGGCCATGCTACCTATCATCCGTTGTATGTCGTCAGCGAGTGATTTCGGCTTGAGCACCTTCACCTTATCCGCATAGCTGAGTAGCTGCATCTTGAACTCGTAATTGGGAACCACTTCATAAGAATAGATCACACGCCTGGAATCACCGCTCCCCACCTCCTTCACCAAAGTCTGCGAATGATGCAATGGCTGTGTTGCTATGTATTTACTCTGTGTACGCGTAAATGACAATTGAACCTTTGCGAATTTACCGTCCGGCTGACTGATGCCGTACACATACTTAAAAAATGCTTCGGCGCTAAAGCCCTGGCTCTCGCGAAATTCAATCCCATCGATAACCCTCATTTCTTCAATTCTGTCCAAACCGTAAGTTCTTATGGCATTCATTGCGTCAGACCAGCCCACCACATACCATCGCTTTCGGAATTCCTTCAATAAATAGGGATGTACTGTATGATTGTAGGCTGCATCACTTTCAAATCCTTTATGGAGGAGGTTGATTACTTTTTTATTCTTTATGGTCAGGGCCAAATCATTCAGCAGGTGATCTCCTTTAAAATAAGGTGCTTTGTCGAACTTTATAATCCCCGAGCTATCCAGATCGTCATCCAGGGTCCTGGTTAAATTAACAGCATCTGATATTTTGTCGATGGCATCTGAAAACTGCTCAAACATTTTCATGCCCTGGAACTGAGATAGAATACTCGAAGCAAAGTAAATTGCTTCCATATCTACATCCGTAAGCGGCATGTTGGTGAGTGTATAACCGGGCTCCGTATAGTAATATCCGCGATGGGTGGTGCTGTACTTGATGGGTGCACAAATTCCCATCATAGTTGTTTCGTTCTTCATGGCCCAGAGATCCTTTTCAATAGTAGAAGCTGAGATGCCTCCTTGATCAAATCCCAGCGCTTCCTCACAAGCAGCGATCAGGTCTTCCTTGGTTGGATAGTCTGGAAATCTTTTGGACAGGCAATTGTGTATGACCCTATATCGGATTGCAGCGTATTTATTAGCGGGCATGGTGGTTTATTTGAGCACAATGAAAATAGTTAATATCTATCAAAACTTATCGACAAACGGACAACTGTTATAACAATGCCAATGCCATGGAAAACGGATGCCCTACAATCCCTACATCCATCGAGATTATCTTGATGCTTCTGGTGTTTACATCAATTATTTGCATTTACACAAAAGGAAGAAGGAGATGATAAGGCTATGCTGGTTTACACACCTCAGAAGGGTAGGCCGGAAACCCAGCTACAAGCAGCTGCCGCTGAAGCTTTCGTACATGCATCCCGAAAGGCTCAACCTGCTTATATCTCCCCCCGTTCAATCAGCAGCACAATATCCTCTATCATCTGGTCTTCACCAGCACCATCAAAGGTACTTTTGAGATTGAGGTGAAAGAGCCTGGCAATCGATTGGAAGAAAAAGGCTGTAAATCCGCCGCGGAGGTCTTTTACCAGCGCATATCCTGTAGCCCCCGTTTCTCTGTCTATGAGCTTCAGCAGGATCATTCCCTGCGTCATGGTAAGCTTCTTCAGCTCATCACCAAATTGATTCCACAATTCCTTTTCGCAGCGTCTCATCAATTTCTTTCGTTGTTTCTTATTGTCAATAGTAGCGAGGGTATCGCTGTATTTTCTCAATAGCTGTCCGGCAATCTTCGAATAGGGATAAACTTTCTTCACGTTTCTCACCAAGCGCGTGTATCGCCGTGCTTTTTTTTTGCTTTTGAAGGTTCGTTTGCCTTTTACTACTACCCTGGGCAGATTGCGGTGTAGCGTTGAGTCTCCGTTGATTATCTTCACCTCTACCACATAACCTTCAGATAAAGGAATTCTCTTCTGGGCGTCGCTGAACAGGACTATTCCAGATAGCAATACAATCAATATGTAGCGTAGCGATGTCATCTTATATCAGCTCGTAAATTTAAGAAGTATGTTGTAATTCTGTTTTGAAGCAAATGAAATGCCAGACTACGCTTAATAACACTATTCTCAATTTGTACTTTCCTTTTTCATCAAAAGGAAGGAGCTAAAGCATAGGAGCTACATATTTGGTACACCTAATCAAGCCCGCTTACCGCTGCAAGTCCGCCAAGACCGTTGGTTAGATTATTGTTCAACGGCACGGTTATAGCGCCATTTCGACTTGCCGCCAGAGGCGCTGGGCTTAATCTTTTTGGAAGACTTATTTTTACTGACAAGCAACGCTGCCAAGGCCGCAGCGAGCAAGCGTTCTTCTTTGTCTGTACCAGATGATTTCTTCTCTCGGGTATCAAAATGAGAACTCACAAAATGAGTATCGAAATTTCCGCTGGCAAAGGCTTTGTGCTCGAGTACAAATCGACAGAAAGACAAGGTGGTTTTTACCCCTGCAATAGTATACTCATCAATAGCCCTGATCATCCTGGCAATAGCTGTTTTTCGGTCTTTGCCATGCACAATCAGCTTGGAGATCATAGGATCGTAATAGATGGGAATGTCCATTCCCTGCTCATATCCATCATCAACCCTCACCCCTATTCCACCGGGCCGCCGGTAAACAGATAAGTTACCTACATCTGGCAAAAAGTTGTTCTCAGGATCTTCAGCGTAGATGCGTACCTCAAGGGCATGTCCATTGATTTTCAGTTCCTCTTGTTTTACGGATAGTTTTTTGCCCCGCGCAATATTGATTTGCTCCTTCACCAAATCCAGGCCGGTGATCATCTCAGTAACGGGGTGTTCTACCTGGAGCCTCGTATTCATTTCCAGAAAGTAATACTGCTGTCCGTCAAATAAGAACTCCACCGTTCCAGCACCCACATACTTGCAAGATTTTGCTACTTCAACAGCAGATTTACCCATGGCTTCCCGTAGCGCTGGCGTCAATACAGTAGAAGGCGCTTCCTCCACTACCTTCTGGTGACGACGCTGAATAGAACATTCACGTTCAAATAAGTGAATCGTATTTCCATGGCTGTCGGCGAGTACCTGAATTTCTATATGTCGTGGTGAGGTCACATAGCGCTCAATAAATACGGAGCCATCCCCAAAGGCAGAGGTAGCTTCACTTATGGCCATTTTCATCTGCTCCTCAAGCTCCTTTTCTTTTTTTACCACCCGCATTCCTTTGCCGCCCCCACCAGCTGCTGCTTTGATAAGTAGTGGATACCCTATTTCCTTTCCCTTCCTCTTTGCTACCGCTATGCTCTTCACCGCTTTATCCGTTCCAGGTACCATGGGGATATCGTATTTGGATACAGCTTGCTTGGCCGCCAGCTTGTTACCCATAATCTCAATAGACCTGGCACTGGGCCCAATGAACGTGATACCGGCTCTTACAGCTTTTCGTGCGAAGGAGGCGTTTTCCGATAAAAAGCCATATCCGGGATGAATAGCGTCTACTTTGAGCTCTTTGCACACTGCCAGGATTTTCTTCTCATTCAAATATGATAATGCAGATGCCGGAGGGCCAATGAGCATGGCCTCATCTGCATAGCGCACGTGGGGTGCATTTCTGTCGGCTTCTGAATATACCGCAACAGTCTTGATGCCCATTTCACGGGCCGAGCGCATAATTCTCAATGCAATCTCCCCCCTGTTGGCTACAAGAATTTTCTTCATTTCCTCTTGATACTTCCAGTGCCGTTTACCGACTTTGTAATCTCCGGATCGCCATCGTAGCGAACATCACCGCTTCCATTGATTTTTACATTGAGATCATCTAGCGCGTAAACTTTCACATCTCCCGAGCCATTGATCTTAATATTGGCACTGTTAGCTTCCAGCTTTGCAGCGCGGACATCTCCAGCGCCATTAACGCTCGCTACCAAGGATTGTGCTCTTCCTTCCAGGTGAATATCACCCGATCCGTTGATCTTTGTGTTTACCGTTCCTGCCTTAAGCGCCAGATTGATATCTCCTGAGCCATCTACCTTTAATTCAATTTCGTT
>DTRI01000079.1 GCA_012966015.1 Flavobacteriales bacterium
TGTTACAGACAGCAATGGATGTGTAGATATGGCTACCGACAGTGTTACAGGAACAGATCCGGTAACCTTAACAACAGGCAGCACGAGTCCAACTGCGTGTGGTTTATCAGACGGAACTATCACGGTTACTGTGGTAACAGGAACCGCTCCTTATGCCTATACATGGAGTCCTGCTGGAGGGAGCACTAGCGTAGCAGTTGGATTGTCAGCGGGTATTTACACAGTTTCTGTTATTGATATCATTGGATGTACAAGTACAGATACTGTGACATTAACAGATGTTGGAGCACCAACGCTTACGATTGTGGTTGACTCAATGGTAATCTGCTATGGAGGCAGCGATGGTGTTGCTACGGTGAATGTGTTTTCCGCTGCATCTCCTTTTACTTACAGTTGGAGTACTTCTCCTGCACAAACCAATGCTCAGGCAACTGGGTTGATGGCTGGGCTGTACTCTGTAACGGTAACGGATTCGGCGAGCTGCTCTAACTTTATCAGTACAACAATTACTGGGCCCACTTCAGGCGTAACTGTCGATAGTACGGGCTACACGGATATCTCGTGTTTCGGCTTAACTGACGGTACTGGTACTGTAGCAGCTTCTGGAGGAACGTCTCCGCTTACTTATTCGTGGAACACAACTCCGGTTCAGACCAACGCTATGGCCACCGGGTTGGGCATGGGAGGATATACCGTTACAGTTATGGATGCCAACGGTTGTTCAGTAATGGACAGTAGTGTAACGATTACAGAACCGACGGCTATTACAGCTAATGCTGTAGGAACCAACATTAAATGTTTCGGAGATGGAGATGGCGCTGTTGATCTAACGGCAACTGGTGGCACACCCACACTTTCATTTCTATGGTCTAACGCAGCAACTACAGAAGATCTTACCGGCCTGTCAGCAGGTAACTACACTGTGACTGTTACGGACGGAAATGGATGTTTCGAAAATACGGGAATTCAAATTTCTGAGCCAACAGCTCTAACGGTAGTTACAACCTTGATTATTGATGAATCAGCGCTAGGAGCTATGGATGGTCAAATTGATATGACAGTTACTGGTGGAACCGAACCATGGACATACTTCTGGACTCCAGGTAATGAGACAACGGTTGACCTCTCAGGTCTGGGTGGTGGCACGTACACCATCTTGGTAACGGATGCCAATAGTTGTACTGCAACTCAAACTGTAAGTGTGCAACCGGGTCCATCTGCCATAGGTGCTGTTAAGTTTGACGTAGTATTTAATGTGTATCCAAATCCTAATGATGGAAGTTTTGTTGTTAAGATTCAAAACCTAAAAGGTGATGATTACAACTTAGAAATAAGAAACATCATTGGTCAGCTGGTTTACACAGAGGTTATCTCTGATGTAACCGGAAAGCTGAGGAAAGAGGTGAACATGAAGGAACAAGAAAGAGGAGTTTACTTCTTGAGCGTCACCAATGAAGAAGGTAATCGAACTGAGAAGTTAATTATCTTCTAAGCTGTTCTTTTCTGTTTTTTGAAAGATTCCGCCCCGCACTTAAGATTAAGTGCGGGGCGGTTTTTTTATATTAATTTGTTGAGTGCTTAGGGTTTATCTAGTGAACAAAGAAAATATATTCATACACATTCCCAAAACCGGTGGTACCACCATCAATACAACCATGGTCGGGACCTATTGGGCCAATGAACCCAATTTCCATTACAGGCACATTGTTTTAAAAGAAAAACGATCTAACTCCGGCGATATATTCGATCCGGCAAATTGCGAGAAGTATAAGGCTTACAATATTTTAATGATGTTGAGAGACCCTGTGGATAGGTTGATCTCGGAGTATTACTTTTTAAAAGAGCGGAAAAACTTCATGGATTTGCTCAGAAAGCCTCCACGAGATTTTAATGATTACATCATCAACCCGCAAACACAAAACTACATGGTGGGATTTCTGGTGGGCAAGAGAATATTTGACGTCAACCCCACCAAAGAATTCGACCTGGACCGGGTCCTGGATGCTATTGAAAATATTCCTATACATGTGGGAATTTTTGAAAAGTTTGAAGAATCCTTATTGTATTACCAGAAAAAGGCCGGGATTAAGTGGAATAAGAAGATGGAAGTAAAGCGAATGACCTTTAACAGGCCAGCGAAGGAGTCTATCTCTGATGAAACAAAGGAGCTAATACTCGAAAAGAATTACATGGACAGCGAGCTGTACGATTACTGTCTCGACTTGTTTAACTCATATGAGATAGGAGAAGCAAGTGGCAAATTCAGTTTTGTCAAGAACAAGTATGATCATGTGATACCGTACACCACAGGAATTTGCTTCTTTGAGTTTTGTATGGAGAACAAGCGGTTTCTGAAACATAATTTGCCCTTCTTCAAAGCATTTACCTTCTACTTACACAAGGACCTCAAAATAAGAGATGGCAAGACATTCGTGCAAATATGGAATCAGTCTTTTGTGAATACAATCAACCATAGCTTTCCCAATACTTCCTTTTCTGCTGGTGTTACCACTGCACTTCAGGAAAAAACAGACCCATTGGAACAAACTATTCATATTGCCAAGGCAACAGATCAGCTATTGCAATCCGACTCGGCTATGGCCAATCAGGTTTTTCTGAAACAGCTAGAATTTGATAATACGCTGGTCGAGCAACCTAAAAGAGGATCGAAAGGGTTTTGGAATAAAATACTTGGAGGATAATCGCTGGGTTTACGCGGTGTAGGTCAAGGCCGTTATTTTTTTAAGGCCTTCAAATATTTTGCAGCAAATATAAAATCGTTTAGCTCTTCATTATCAGCGCTTAAAATCTCTTCATTCGTGCCTTCCCACCACCTTTCACCTTTGTGGATAAAAACGATCTTGTCTCCAATTTCCATCACTGAATTCATGTCATGAGAATTAATTATGGTGGTAATGTCAAACTCATGGGTAATCTCATGAATGAGGTTATCAATAACAATTGCCGTCTTGGGGTCCAGGCCTGAGTTAGGCTCATCACAGAACAAGTACTTCGGGTTCATGGAGATTGCTCTCGCTATAGCTACCCTTTTCTGCATTCCACCACTCAGCTCGGCGGGAAATAAGTTATTAGCATTTTCGAGATGCACACGATCAAGGCAGAAATTAGCTCTATCCAGTTTTTCCTCTTCACTCATATTGGTGAACATAGAAAGAGGAAATATTACGTTTTCCTCAACAGTCTTTGAATCGAAAAGCGCCCCACCCTGAAACATCATGCCTATGTCTTTTCTGATACTTTGCCTATGAACACCATTCGGGCCGTGATCAGTGCCTGTATCAGAAAACAACCTGTCATCATACATCACTTTTCCCTCATCGACCTCAAGGAGGCCGACCATACATTTCATCAACACTGTTTTCCCCGAACCACTCTGGCCAATGATAAGGTTTGCCTTTCCTTTTTCGAAGACTATAGAAATATCCTTGAGAACTGGCTTCCCTCCAAAAGACTTACTTATATTTCTAACCTCTATCATCCCAAAATCAATTGTGTTAGCAGCAAATTAACCAGAAGCACCGCGATTGAGCTATACACCACTGCTTTTGTACTCGATCTTCCAACTTCTATGGCTCCTCCCTTGGTGTAGTAACCGCAATACGCGGACACGGAAATAATAATAAATGCAAAAAAGACAGTTTTGATCAACGCATAGGTAACATTAAAAGGATGGAAATCATATTGAATACCATATAGATACTCATGAGATGTAACAGCTCCGGTACTCACTCCAATGAACCAACCCCCAAAAAGCCCCAGGCCCATACTCATAATGATAAGGAAGGGGAAAATGAAAACGGAGGCAATAATTTTTGGAAGTATTAAATAGCCTGCAGAGTTGACCCCCATTATTTCAAGTGCGTCTATTTGTTCAGTAACGCGCATGGTGCCCAGCTCAGATGAAGTGTGCGACCCTACCTTTCCCGCTAATATTAAACAGATAATGGTTGGCGAAAACTCCAGTATGATGGATTCTCTGGCTGTAAAGCCAACAGCATAGAGCGGCATCCAGGCAGCCTCATCCACACCAAAGGCGGTTTGAATACATATAACGGCCCCCATAAATACCGAAAGAATTGCCACAATGCCAATGGAATTAATGCCTATTGAATCAATCTCCTTGATGATTTGACTGAAGTATATCGATCCCTTTTCCGGACGCTTGAACACCCGTTTAAGCATCATATAATACCTCCCTAAATGATAGAATAGTTCCATCTCTCAACAATAAATAATTCGAACTTCGTGTTTAATCTAATATCTTTGAATAAGCAGTAGTTAATACCCGAGTATTAAATGAACGCTTTTAAACGAATATTTAGCATAAAAGGTTCTGGTTTGTTTGCGATGTGGGTCGTGGCATTGCTGGTATGCATGTCAATTTCAGGATGTGGCTTATTTAGAAAGAAGAATAAATGCGGTGATTGTCCTAAGTGGAGTGTGTCGGAAAATTCTTTAAACTCCCCCAATATCTCCGGTCGTATGCTAATAGATGTATTGTCCGAAATTTAATATTAATGTGTCCGCTCTCGCTAGGTGCTTTTGCTACCAGTTCTTATAGTTACCCGCAAGAATTCACGACGAAATTATGAATTTCGGACAAT
>DTRI01000080.1 GCA_012966015.1 Flavobacteriales bacterium
GCGGTCGAAAAAAAGCATCCAGACAATAAAAACCGTTGAAACCAGGGCATACTTGTTGCCCAAAAATTTGAAACTGAAGCGTGCAATCTTCTTCATAATAAAATAATATCAATACAGTAAAAATACTGCATAACTGCAGCGGGTAGCACCAAACAACCTGAATCTTATAAACAGTCACTTGTGTAGTACATGAGTCAGGCTTTTATTATTTTTGATTTATTCCTCTTTATTATACAATATGAAGATCCTAATGCTAAATTATGAATACCCTCCTCTGGGAGCAGGCGCAGGTGTAATTACTCAACATATATCAGAGGGTTTGGTAAAATTGGGTAATCAGGTTACCGTTTTAACGGCCTGGTTGCCAAACAATGAGGAGGAAGAAGAGGTAAATGAAGGCCTGAAAATTATCAGACTCAAGTGTAAAAGGAAACACGTTTATAAATCCAATCCCAAAGAAATGCTATCATGGATAAGGAAGAGTAAATCATTCTTAAAAGAATATTGCCAATCTGTAAAGTTTGATGTGTGTTTTGCCAACTTTGCCATACCAGGGGGAGAAGTTGCCTCTTATCTGAAAAATGCATTTGATATTCCCTATGTGCTAATCTCCCATGGCCATGATATTCCCTGGTTTTATCCTCAACAGATGTTTGCATATCATATATTAACTTATTTCCAGATCAAGAGAATATGTGTGCAGTCTAAAGCAAATTTCATTCAAACCAGTGAAATGAAAGAGAATATTGACAAATTTTTAGGAAGGAAATGGGCCAGCAAGAACATTGTCATCCCGAATGGCTTGGAAGACCCAGGATTTGTTTCCGATTATTCAAAAAGATCTAAAATATTCAAGATCATATTTGTTGGAAGACTTGTAAAACAAAAAGACCCTTTTACCTTTTTGAAATCAATTAAACTGTTTTCGTGCACAATTAAAAATTTTATCGTTCACATCTTGGGGGATGGCGAGCTAAGAAAAAAAATGGAGGACTACGTTGAAAAAAATGATTTAACAGAAAATATAAAATTTTTGGGTTGGATGTCGAAAGATGAGATAATCGACCAATATCAATCGGCTAACTTATATGTGGCTCCTTCCACAACCGAAGGGATGTCCATGGCTGTATTAGAATCGTTATCTTATGGCCAATACGTAATAACTACCCCCGTTGGCCAGAATCGCGAATTGATTAAAGAGCATATTAATGGCGAATTGATGACTGTTGGGGATCACCATGAACTATTTAATATGATTCAGAAGTATTACGAGGAAAAGTTTTTGAAAAACTATTTAGTTCCGGCAAAAACAATGGCTGATTTAAGGATAAAATACAATTGGAGCAATATCGTAAAGAGCTATGACAAAGTTCTTCAGGAAGTGGTGAATTAGGAAGCCTCATTTATTTACCACTATAATCCTGAACACACGTAAGCTAGTTAGGCTGCATGTGCCCTATCCCTCCAAAAAGGGATAGCGATAATCGGTTGCCGGAACAAACGTTTCTTTGATGGTTCTGGGAGACACCCACCTGAGCAAGTTGATCATAGACCCCGCTTTGTCATTGGTTCCCGATCCTCTGGCACCACCAAATGGCTGCTGCCCAACCACGGCTCCTGTAGGCTTGTCGTTCAAATAGAAGTTCCCCGCTGCATGAACCAGCTTTTTAGCGCCTAATTCCAGCGCGTAACGATCCTGCGCCAAAACAGCACCTGTAAGCGCATATACAGAGGTAGAATCTACTACCTCCAGCATTTCCTCGTACTTGTCGCCATCATATACGTGAATAGTCATTACCGGACCGAATAGCTCATCACACATGGTAATGTACTTAGGATCCTTAGCCACGATCACTGTAGGCTCAATAAAATATCCTACCGACTTATCATAACCGCCACCAGCGATTATTTCCACATCAGCATCTTCCTTTGCCCTGTCTATATATCCAGAAATATTGTCAAATGAGGCTTCGTCGATAACTGCATTCACAAAATTTGTGAAATCTTCAGGAGGGCCCATTTTTATCGACTTCAAATCCTCAAGGATATAACCCTTTACTTCATCCCAAATGTTATCTGGAATATAAGCCCTTGAGGCTGCCGAGCATTTTTGTCCCTGGTACTCAAACGAGCCACGTGTAATTGCCGTTGATACCACCTTAGGCTGTGCAGTTTTATGAGCAACAATAAAATCTTTCCCGCCGGTTTCGCCAACAATTCGCGGGTAGCTCTTAAATTTATGGATGTTCTCCCCTACCGACTTCCAAATGCCTTGAAAGACCTCGGTGGATCCGGTAAAATGAAAGCCCGCGAAGTCAGGGTGTGAAAAAATCACCTCACCTGCATCCGGGCCTGATACAAACACCAGGTTAATTACACCATCAGGCACTCCGGCCTCCTTGAACAGCTCCATAAGAATACGAGCCGAATAAACCTGGGTTTTCGATGGCTTCCAAACAATCGTATTGCCCATCATTGCCGGAGCTGTAGGCAGATTTCCCGCAATGGATGTAAAATTGAATGGCGTTAGCGCGAATACAAAACCTTCTAGCGGACGCTGTTCGAGCCTGTTCCACATACCCGGTGCGGAATCTGGCTGTTGTTTGTATATATCGGTCATGTAGTGAACATTGAACTTCAAAAAGTCGATAAACTCACATGCCGCATCAATTTCAGCCTGCAAGGCATTCTTAGACTGTCCCAACATGGTAGCTGCATTAATTCTTTGGCGATACGGTCCGGCTAACAAATCCGCTGCTTTGAGAAAGATAGAAGCTCGGTGCTCCCAGGCCAGGTTTACCCAATCCTCTTTTGCGGCCATTGCTGCATCAATAGCCTGATTAACGTGAGACTTATCTCCCTGATGGTAGTGACCCAAAATATGTTGGTGGTCGTGTGGTGGCGACATGGGCACCAAATTGCCACTCTTCACGTCCTTTCCCCCTATCCACATAGGAATTTCAACTTCTTCTGATCTGAACTGTTTTACCATTTCCTGAAGCTCCGCTCGCTCCTGCGTTCCAGCTCCATAACTCAAAACCGGCTCATTTACCGGAGTGGGAACTTTATAGAATCCTTTAGACATAAGTAGTAGTATTATTATTATTAAATATTAATAAAGTGCGTTATTGGCTTAGTTCAGCCTGTGGGGAACAACCATTTTAAATTCAGGAATGTTCACATAAAATCTCTCCTTCGATTCTTCCCATTCCATCAGATAAGTACCGTGCATCTTCCCAATATCGGTGGTCAGATCGCATGCTGAAGAATATTCGTGAATCTCGCCATGTTTTAATATAGGCTGTTGACCAACTACGCCTTTTCCTTCGACTTCCCTTATAACACCATTTGCGTCGTAAATCAGCCAGCGTCTTCGAATCAGCTTTACAGTTTGCGAGCCGCAATTCTCAATTATTATTCTGTAGGAAAACAAATACATGTTACTCGAAGCATCAGAATGATCGGGTTGAAACTGCGTTTCTACCGATATTTTTATCCCTTCTGTAACTTCTGTTATCATATAAATCTACCGATATAAAACGGTCATCTTTGCTGCAATAATATGAAATTATTCAATAGCGGGTCCCAAACTTTTTAACCGCTATCAATCGGTCATAATTATTTCGCAGGGAAGAGTCGTAAACGTAGATTGTATATTCATTTTCCGTGTCGTAATGACTGCCCTCAATCAGCGTTTCATTACCCGCCGCCTGCCCATCTTCTTTATATACATATTGATATTCATAATATCCCTGCTTCAACATGAGCTTTTTTTCGTAGATCTTCTTCTCATAGTTGTATTCCATCTTCGAACTTTTATTCAGCACCCAATTGTTCAGCTCGCCCAGCAAATATATATCCCCATTGATCATTGGCGCATCATAAGGCAATGTAAAGTACACGTAAGCATAATCTGCATCCACCTCGGCATCATTTCCTTCTTCATTTTTGATAAAAAACCTGCCATTAATATCTGAATGCGTTGAATATTTCAGAAAAGATCTTCTATCATCAGGAATTAGGTGCACATGATTGTAAGTGGAATCTACTATATTGGCAGCCACTCTTTCTGATCTGTATCTAAAACTTCTTGTACTAAAATTGCGAAATTCATTGCCTGCGGTAAATACATTGTCCCCATCATAGTCATATATCAACTCATCCGATCTAATAAAAAGAGGCTGCAGCCCTCTAACTGCGTTGTCCCATCGATTGTTTTGGGTAATCACCACATAGATCTCACCGTATGGATCGGAAATCATGTATCCTTCGTGCATAATCGTAAAATCTATTTCTTGCTTGTAGTTTCTATCATCCAACAGTGTAGCCCTTTTTACTATGGGTAATACGTTCACTTTTGGTTCTACCACCATAAATCTCTTTGTGAGAACCACATTTTCTTTATTTCCATCCGTGTAAACTATCAATATATAATTGCCTGATATTCTTAGACGCATATCCTCATTGGGGAAAACCAGATTGAAATGGGTGTATTCTTGAAATGTATTGATCGAGTAATGGTACTCTGTAATTTCATTTTCAACAAAGCCATCGACGTAATCCATCTCCATCAAATCTGATTCCTCCCAGTT
>DTRI01000081.1 GCA_012966015.1 Flavobacteriales bacterium
CGTGACATCGCCTACAATTGGCGTTTCGTTACTGACCTCAAGTGAGACATTTACACTCTGTATTGTTGTGGAAACCAGTGAAGTTCGATCTTTATAATCGAATTCTCTGGAAGAGACAGAACTTAATGAACCGACACCAACGTTAGAATTTGTGGGGTTTGTCGTTCGGTATACCACAGTTAAAGAAGTGTTCGCGGGAACAATCCCATAGTTTTGATTGTTTGACAGTTTTGTTGGGTCGAAGGTCTTACTAGTCGTGTATGTTTTACCGAATAACTCTATCGCGGCCTCTTGCGGGGTGGCGACAACATTTGACTTATTGGGGTTTCCGCTTCCAAATTGTAAAAATGTTCTCCCTCTTTCGTTCTGAACAATGTATTTTCTAGATACCAAATAGGGCTTTATGATCGAAGGAACATTATCGTTTTTAAAATTATTATTTGTCAACTCTTTAAACACTATATCCTGCGCTAAATAATCTACCTCAAAGTATTCATTTCCTTCAGAATCTACTACTGTGATTACTTCTGATATGTTCGGGGAACGAATTTCAACTCTTCTGAATCTCTCAAACGTTCCGATCTCTATTTTCTCCTGTAAAAAGAGGCCTGAAACCACATTCCCATATGCTTTGATCGCATAGAATGTTGGGGCACCGGTCGATGGGTCAGTTCTAGCAACAACAGACTGGTTTTTTGATGATGCAAAATCTACATTTTCTGTTAGTACAAAGTTTAATCCGTTTTCAGATGTAAAGCGCGCTCCTCGGCGGAGTATCGGAATATAACTATTATCTGGTCCTAGCGCCACAGTCGATGCCGGCACTTGGATGTAAAGGGCTACCTTGCCATATGTCGATGGTCTTCCAGGGTTTTTGTATCCCAGGACCCGGCCATGTCTTAAAATATTATTATATTGAAAAGCAGTGTCTAAGAAGGTCTCATTAACATTATAATCCAAATAGAACGATAACTGATCGCCGACATAAGCGACTGCATCAAGCATAAGTGCACCAAATGATGCTTCACTAAAATCTTGAAAAGTGTCTGGATAGAACCTCTCTGCTATTTCTAGCAAATCTTCTCTAATAGAAGCAAACTCTCTATGAGTATAATCTATAGGTAAAATCTTTTTTTGTTCGTCTGCCATTAAAAACCGTCTCCTTAATAACTTAAATAGTAAATTCCAGCAAATCTGATTCTGCAATTGCCGGGATTGCATAAGAAATAAATATCGCTAAGTGTCCGTTATCTTGATCAGTTGACGCGAACTCTATTTCTCGTATTGCAATTGCCGGCATGTAGATGTTTACTTGCTCTCTGATCCGAGTATCTATCTCGGCATATACGTTCTCACTAAAATTCTCAAATAAATATCTTTTAAGCCCAACACCAAAGGATGGTTCCATCACTCTTTCGCCTGGATTTGTTAGAATTAACATTTTAAAATTTTGTTTGGCCACATCCTTAATTCTCTTAAGCATTGTGAAGCCGTCGCCGCTATCATATGTTATTGGAAGTGCTACACCGTAAGAAGCCATAATCTATCCCTCGTAATAAATATCCGCTTAATCTTTTTTCTTGCAAAGTTCACCATTTGCATTAAAAGGATTTGATCGTAACATGCGTTTCTTGAACCAAGGAAAGTGTCTTTCTCCTGGTGACATGCTAAACGCAGCCCTAAGTGACGCAATATAAGAATCAGAAACCTTCGGCATATCGCCCGGATCGAAATCTCTTGAATTATAGTAATCTTTAAACATTTTTTTGACTCTCGATTTTGATTTAACCATAAGGGAACGGTTCCATTTATCAAAATGTAGCGTAAAGAAACCTCCGCCTTCGAACATGCCTGACTCTCTCTGTTCTTTTGTTGCCCAACCAGCGACACCGGGATAAACTTTCGCTATATCAGTGCCAGAACTGCTATCGATCACAACATACTTGCCAGGCTTGTCTTCAGCACTCCCTTCATTAAGCGTCGTTGTTACTTCACCAATTGAGGGAAGAAACGCCATATCATTATAAATTGCTAAAGTTGAGAGAATCTTATTTAGCGGAAAAATATATTTTGTCAACATCTTAAATTTGTCATCGTCTACCAAGTTGTTAATCAAGCATAACAACAACTTACTATCATTCTCTAGTGGCTGAAACTTTTCAATCGGAAGGTCTAACGCATCTATCTCTACTTCTATAATTGTATATTTTGAGCTTGTGCCTGGGCCGGCTTGTATAGATAGTCTAAGTCCATATCTTACCCCCAGCTGGCCTGTGGTTCCCAATTCTTTCCCGGTCTGGGGGTCTATCTTGAGACGCAAACTACCAGGATATACATCAGATATATTTAATGTCCGATCAGGTTGTGCCATCATTATGCCAATAGCTTCGAGAGGGGTTTTATATTGGTCGGCGATCTTAATATATGTCTCTGCTATAAACGGTTGTGAGTCTGTTCCGGTGATCATTCCTATAGGTCCGATCGAGCCGATGGGCACAATTATTTTATTTGCAAAAGGTCTTAGAGCATCATGTTCGTCCTCGGTATGATACTCACCAACCATATAAATAGTTTCCCCTTCATCGCCAATAGAAGTATGATAGTATCCTGTGTATGGTTCACCATCGGGAGTGGACAACTCATCACCATTTGTATATAATTCATCGCCTTCTGTTGGGAGCCCTTCCACTTCTTCTTTTAACTCTTTGCTAAGTGTTAAATCTGTGTTGGTGGTTAGGTTTTCTAAAATATAATGGCCTAGGTTCTCCACCATGTTATCTTTATCAACAATACCAATGTCTATCAAGTTTTTCATGAAAATATCAGACATATATCCCATTTCCATAATTACAAATTCTTTTAATACTATTTTCGCTATTTCTTCTGTTTCTTTTATAGCTTCAAGATTTTTCTCATATCGATAGTTATTTAATGTTTGGAACATCCAAGCATCACCTATATCTTTGGCCTCGTCCAAGTCATCTGGATCTGGATATTTGTATCTGGATTCATAGTTCTGCAGCTTTTCAAGCGCCGCTAGCACATCAGGCGGTACGTCCTCAATCGCGCCGGTCTCGACCTTCCTGGCATACGTTTGTACAGATTGTTCCAGAAAGGCGTACCAGAATTCATCATCTTTAAATGGGCTGAAGAACTCTATAAACGAATTTGGCTGAGCATCTTTTAGCTCTTCCTCCATCAACTCTACAACATATGCTGCGTACAAAGAACTGAAGTTGTTTTTGAAGTCTGGCTTAAACTTTGTAAATGTAGCAAGACTCTTTAAGAAGTTAATGCTAACAAAGATTCTGCACATAGCATGGATCAAACCTTCGATTCCAGCTTTTGAATGGCGTTCTAGAATTCTGTTATATGGTTTTTCAGTCACACAGTCTGGATCTGATTTGAGTCTCTGATCTACTGGAATTTTTGAATAGCTTTCATCTATTATCGATTGAATGCTTCCGAAATCAACTAAGTCGGTAGATTTTGGTTTACAAGGGCTTAGTTCTGGGAACAGAACGTCCACCATTCCGAGCCAACCTGTTTTATTAGAAGGCTTCAAATATACCGGTGGATTAAGATGTGAACCACCATAAACTAACGGATCTAAATAAATTACTCTATTGGGGGCTCCGCCGTCGTTGTCTTCTTCATACTGCATTCTGCTTATACCGAGAGGAGCGTCATCAGTATCGGTATCTGTCGCATCTAGGTAGTCTTTGAAGAGCATGAAGCTTCCGTTGTGATCCATTCCATATTCTATCTGCGCGGCTGAAAGGTCGTCCAATTGGGCGCCGTATTCAAAGGCTGCCTTGTTTGTATAAATTTCATTTGCAAATTTAGAGAAGATAGATGTCATAGTCTGATCATAAGCGTCTTTTAATGCGCCCAGTGGTGGTGCCATACCATCATTTTGTTTCTCGATCATTTCTTGTAATAAAACCACTTGTGGTATTAATAAATCACTCGGAGAGCTTAAAACACTTTTAAACTTTGTATATTCTCCGTTATCTAATTCTTCGTTATCGAGGCCCTCGTCTACTGATAAAAATTCGTAAGCTCTGTATGTTATGATAGAGTCGGATGTTCTTTTGAGCTTTCCATCTTCTGGTACATTTTCGAGCGAAGCATTTGATGAGTCCATCACGCCTTCGTTAATAACTTTTTCAATCATTATTCTTGCGTTGTTGTCTGGTCTATTAAAAGCCTCACCACTCTCTGAAACAAGATCACTTAAATACAGCTTTACATTAAACCCATATGAAAATCCATCTTCCGAACTCTTCTCGCCTTGTGCATTATCTCTGAATGTTAGTTTGATATCTTCTTTCTTTTTTCTGCCTCTTCTGTTAAATTTAACTCTTCCATCACCAAAATCATCTTCGTTAAATTTTGGTTCTACTGTAACGTTATAACCGTAGTCCGGGAGCACAAGAAGATCAACTTCATCAAAAAGATTATCAAACCCTCCATGCCGGTCCAATTAATCAGTTTCGACACACTCAAACAATACCAAAGGCGACGGCAATGCCAGAAATTTTGTGGAACAATCATCTCGGATGTTA
>DTRI01000082.1 GCA_012966015.1 Flavobacteriales bacterium
TTAACCTAGAGGATTTGTTTTTACTCATTCAGTTCAATTCAGCTCTGTGTCAATGTGTGAGGAACTAAATCACTACTCGACACGCTCGTAATAAATTGTATTTAGGCCATAGTATCCGGGTACTCCGTACCACAATTCCTTATATTTAAGTCTTTGGATTGTTAAATCGTACTCGTCCGTAGGGTAGGTTAAGCTTGTTGGACCAGAGGTATAGTAGATCTTAATGTTCTCTTTCTTGGAGTCAAAGCTCCATCTACCATGATAAACTTTAGTTGATATAGTATTGGATGCAATATTTGCAGCCACTCGAGAATTAGAGAATTCGCCATCAGCTTTAAACTCAAATACACTTACTCTTCCCCAAGTGAATGGTTCAGGTGTCGGGAGGGCTTCGCCATACTCATCCACCTCTAACCACTTACCAACTAGACGCTTCTCTTTGGATTTAAAACTAATTAGCGGCCCTTCTTCATATTTCTTACAGGCGCAAGGGAATAAGGACAACATGAAAGAGAATAAACAAATGACTAGATTTATTTTGCGCATTAGTTGCTGTTGGTTTGGCTTCAAAGTTCTGGCAATGGCGTACAACTTGTTTTATGCGTCATAAATATACGCATTAACGGAAGTCGTTTCGAGATAGTAGTATGTTTTGATGCGGTTTATCCCTGTTGGCGAACTCATCAACCACCGTGTCCAATGGACTCTTGATGTCCAGTAGGTCTTTCCGGCTTACATGTGTGTAGATCATCGTGGTCTCTGGCTTGGCGTGGCCCAGCAGCTCCTGGATATAACGCAAGTCAACACCGCTCTCCAATAGATGGGTGGCGTAACTGTGCCTCAGCGTATGAGGGGTTACATGCTTGCGTATGCCGGCACGCTCGCACGAACGGCGCAGCACGGCACGAATGCTCTCAGCACTGTACTGCCCACCCGAAGCACCCTCTACAAAGTACTTCTGCGGACTGTAAGTAGCAAGGTAGTTGCCAAGCAGTAAAATGAAACTCCGCGCCAATACCACGTACCTGTCCTTCCTGCCCTTTGAATGGATAATGCGGACCTGGCGCCTGTCAATGTCAATATGGCAAAGCTCCAGGGTAAGCAGCTCGCTTATGCGAAGGCCCGCCGCGTAGATCATCGCCAGCGCCGTCCTGTGCTTGATATTGCGCGTGTTTCTCAATAGATCCAGTATCTCCTCCTTAGACAGGACAAGAGGCAGCTTAAACTCCTTCCTCGGACGTACTAACTGAGGTACGTCAATGCCGCAATTGGGATGCGCCTTGCAAAACATCTTTATCGCACCGATAAACTGACGCTGAAAACTGATGGAATAATTTCTCTTCAGTATGAACTCCTGGTTGAAACGCTCAATGTCATCATTCGATAACGCAACCAGGGGTTTGGCGTTTATCAGCAATAGGAAATCTATTAATATGCCGCCGTATGTCCTCACAGTGGACTCCGCGTAACGCCGCCCCCGCATTAAGGCGACCATCTCACGTATCTGCTGCTTGCTGTCCTCCGAAAGGCCGGCAAATTTCGACGTGCCCGTACTGCACCTTTTGGCCACGGCCTTAACTGATGCCTCGGCTTCCTCTATTGCCCCATAGTCTAAATTGCTCTTGTCCAGCAAGGCAACCTTCCCCAGGTACCTGTCAATGTACTGCAGATTGGATATACTGGCCGTAGCATGCCAGCATAAATGCTCCGGAACCCATCTGCGCCCCTCTAACTCGCGGACAAGCTCAATGATCTCCTGGTTACGTGGGAATGACAGGCAAAGCACTGTACGCCCCTCTGCCCTTATATTGCTTATACGTATGGTTGTCATGCTCATAATATGTGTTTTATTGGTAATTTGCTGCAAACCAAAACATTGAAAGGGACAATAACTAATTTAACCGTATATTTATACGTTTATTATTCGTATAATACACAGCTATGAGAACCTGCCCTTCTTGCGGAAACGAGGTGACCGGAAGGTCAGATAAGAAGTTCTGCTCGCATTATTGTAAATCTTCATTCCACTATGTGAAGAACAGGGAGGATGAAAATAACCTGTTCAGGAAGATCGATGGACAGCTTAAGCTGAACAGGAGGATCCTCAAGGAGTACAACAAAGGCGGCAAAGCCATGGTGAGAATAGAGGTGCTGCATGATGTGGGCTTCGATCCTAAGTACTTCACCAGCTATTGGAAATCCAAAGGCGGCGGTGTTTACCTGTTCTGCTATGAATATGGATTCAAGCAAATGGAAGACAATGGAAAACAAAAGTACCTGCTTGTGCAATGGCAGGATTATATGAATTAACAGGCAACACGAAACACGCAATACCCATGTCCGGCATATACATCCATTTCCCGTTTTGCAAACAGGCCTGTCATTACTGTAATTTTCATTTTTCTACCAGCTTCCAATTCACACAAGCGTACCTGGAAGCATTACACAAAGAGGTAAGCTTAAGAAAAGGGTATCTCACGGAGGAAGTAGAAACCATCTACATCGGGGGAGGAACACCATCCTTAATGTCTGTGGATGCTTTGGGTAATTTGCTTGAGGCTATAGCCAATACCTACAACGTGGGAGCAAATATCGAAGTGACCCTGGAAGCCAACCCTGATGACCTTTCTTCGTTCCAAAATGAATACCTGCAAGGGCTCCGCAGTACAAACGTGAATCGCCTTAGCATCGGAGTGCAGTCTTTTTTTGATCAGGATCTTCAATTCATGAACCGGGCGCACAGCAGCAAGGAGGCGGTAGCTGCAATAAAGAAAAGCCGGGAAGCGGGCTTTGATAATATAACCGTTGACCTGATCTATGGCACGCCAACATTATCCGACCAGGGGTGGATGCAGAATCTACAGCGCCTGGTTGATATGGAGATCAACCATATCTCGGCGTATGCACTTACCGTGGAAAAAGACACCGCCCTGGAAAAATTTATCAGGCAGGGGAAGGTGCAGCCGGTAGATGACCACAAGTCCGCATACCAATTTGAAATGATGGTAGAGACGCTGGAGTCCAGTGGATTTGAGCATTATGAAATCTCCAATTTTGCAAAGGAGGGCTTTCGGTCCAGGCACAACAGCAATTATTGGAAAGGGATTCCGTACCTGGGATTGGGGCCTTCTGCACATTCGTTCAATGGTACGGAGCGGCAATGGAACGTGGCACATACCCCAAAGTACATTAAAGGCTTGGAAAATGACAAGCTCGATTGTGAAATAGAAACGCTGTCTGTAAAAGACCGTTTCAATGAATATGTAATGACCTCTTTGCGCACATCCTGGGGTGTGGACATCAAATATGTAAATTCACAATTCGGCCAGGAATTCGTCAGCCATTTTGAGTCTGTCGCAGCTGAGCACTTAGAGGAAACGATGGTGAAAAAAGGTGAGAAATATACCCTTACCGGGAAAGGGAAACTGTATGCTGACGGCATAGCATCAAATTTGTTTCTCGTTTAGCAGGAAAGGGAAATCTTTGTCACAATCGCCATGTTTTGAAATAAAATTCGCCATTTTAAAAAATATCCTAATTTTGAGAGTAGTCATAAAGGCATACAAGGGTTAAAACAAAATTAAATTTCTTAACATGGGAAAAAATAGGTTGGATAGCACTGATTTGAAGATTCTTAAAAAGCTGCAGGAAAACGGTAAGATAACCAACCTTCAGCTGTCGGAGGATATAGGGTTATCTCCTGCGCCTACATTGGAAAGGGTTAGAAAGCTTGAATTGGCCAACATCATTACCGGTTATCACGCTACGGTGGATGAAGCTGCTTTGGGAATAGGCATTAAAGCGTTTATCCAACTCTCTTTGGGAAGGCAGGCTGCTAATTTTATTAATGATTTTAAGGAGCGCATAGATTCAATTCAGGAAATTGTAGAATGTTACCAGGTGACGGGTAATTGCGATTTTCTCTTGAAGATAGAGGTAGCGGATATTCCTGCATTTGAAAATTTGATTACCAATAAATTGAGCACCGTTGAGCAGATCGGGAACATGCAGACCCTGGTAATCCTGTCGCAGCCTAAAAACTCACGCCTGGTTCCTACGTCTTATGAGTAAACTCCTGCATTAGCTGCCCGGGCTCCTGGCCCTTATCGGGAGGTTGATGAGTAGTGGCTAACCCCTGCTGTGAGTTTTGCCGTTAACCCGGATTGTAGTAATTTTAAAAACGCATATTCATAGTCATTTATGAAAAAATTGATCAGCTATTTTCTCCAGGGCCTGCTCTTTATCGTCCCGATAGCAGTAACCTTGTTTGTCCTCTATAAAGTTTTTGTCCTTGTGGATGGCATCTTGCCATTCGATATTCCTGGATTGGGCCTGCTGCTCATTCTCGTTATTATCACCATGGCTGGGGTGGCGGGATCAACAATTGTTGCCAGGCCGGTGGTTGCCTATTTTGAAAAGCTTATCAACAAGGCTCCCCTCATTAAGATTATATATTCGGCGGTGAAGGATTTAATGTCTGGCTTCCTGGGGTCTAAAAAGAGCTTTGACAAACCCGTATTGGTAAAGCTGAGTGCCT
>DTRI01000083.1 GCA_012966015.1 Flavobacteriales bacterium
TCAATCATTGAAGCCACATTCGGATTTTATGAAAGTGAATCCGGTCAAAATAATTATGGCGCCATAAACTGGGTCGAGGGTGATATTACGGACGTCACTTCCTTAAATGCCGCCATGGAAGGGGTGAACAAGGTCTATCACTGCGCTGCCATGGTCTCTTTTCATCCCAAAGTAAGGGACAGGATGATGCACGTAAACATTCAGGGAACCGCAAATGTGGTGAATGCCTGTATAGATAGCGCTGTGAAGAAGTTGTGTTTTGCAAGCTCTGTAGCGTCACTTGGGCGCAATGAGAATGGGAATCCAACTACGGAGGACACACCGTGGAAAGTGGGTGCGGAAAATTCGAACTACTCAATCAGTAAGTATGCAGCTGAGCAGGAAGTGTGGCGTGGATCTGAGGAGGGACTCGATATGGTGATTGTAAATCCAACGATCATAATTGGTCCTGGAAACTGGAAAAAGAGCAGTGCACGAATGTTTTTAAATGTTTGGAGAGGACTGGACTATTATACCTCTGGACAGAATGGATTTGTAGATATCAGAGATGTTTCAAAAGCGATGATCGCACTTACGGACAGCGAACTCAAGTCTGAGAGATTTCTATTGAACGCTGAGAATCTGCCATTCAAAGATGTTTTTGACTGGATAGCTGATTCATTGGGTAAGAAAAGGCCTGCCGTTAAAGTGAGTAAACTTATGTCTGAAATATTTTGGAGGCTAGACAAGTTGAAATCCATGTTAACCGGAACAAAACGATCGGTTACCAGAGAGATAGCACGTGAGTCAAGCAAGGTACACACCTATTCCAGCGAGAAGATAAGGAAGGAAATAGGCCTGGAGTTTATTCCCATCAAGAAATCAATTGAGGATACCGGCAAGATTTTTTTAACTCAGGTAAAGACAACGTAGATCTGTTTTTAACTTTTAAATTCTTCTGTTCAAATTATAGTTTTACCGGCAGGTATTGATAAGAGGCTACCACTTATTTCTTAATTGTTTGCTGCGTTTCAGATTCAGCCTGTTGTCTGCTGATTTCATTAATTACCTCTTCGTAAACTGCGTCTAATATCTTGGGGTTGTCTGTGTAATATCTCATGTTATACTCAAAAGTCTCTTTTGTGAGCCCGTGCTTCTTAAAGGCTTTTTGATAATAGGCATTTATTTCTTCGCCAAATTTCTTTTCATCCAGCTTGCGTATTATGATTCCGCCCTCGATTAACTGTATGTCCACCAGCAACTCAACCATTTCTTGTTTTGTGAGAATACCATCAGGCATCCTTTGCGCTCCTTCTTCGTCTGAACACGACACGCATACAGTTACCAAAACTAGAATCAGAAATTTCTTCATAAATTAGTCCTTAGATCAACCAGTATCAAGATGATGACAAAGTTAGCTGAATTAAAAGAAAGCAATGCTGTACTACTTCGATCAGCTTTAACCGTGGCATTAACGATTGGAAGTATTTTATGTTATGCACAGGCAGAAATGAGCGCTTTCACAGCTACAGGGAGAGCGGGTGTGGCCACCACATTTGTAACTGATTATCAATCTATGGGTATTAACCCTTCAAACCTGGGATGGAAGTCTAAAAATGAAAAGATGATTTCCTTAGGCCTGTTGGAAGTTGGATTCTCTATTTATTCTGAGGCACTGGCAAAGTCGGAGTTAGTGCAAAGTTTTAAAACTGGAAATACAGAGTTTACCACGGCAGAAAAAATTGCGGCGGCAGAGGAATTTACGAAAACAGACCTTTCAATGAATTTTGACCTGCAATGGATTGCCCTTGCAGTACAACCCACTGAGAAGTCCGGTGGTTTCGCATTTGGTGTCAAGGAGAGGTTTCAGTGGTTTTCAAACTTCGGGGAGACGCTGTCACAGATTTTGTTTTTAGGATACCAGGCGGAGTATTTTACCAAGCTCATATTGAACGATGGTGATACCATTGATAATCTTGCCAATTTACCAGATACAACTATCGCGAAGATCGTAAAGGGATATTGCGAACTTCCTCAAAAGTTTTCCGATATAATTGCCGATTCACGGATGTCGATGACATGGTACAGGGAGTACAACTTGGGCTATGGAAGAAGAGTTGTTGAAGCTGATAAATTTTCACTTTATGCTGGAATCGGGTTGAAGTACTTAACGGGACTGGCACTGTTAGACATCAAAACAACTGGCGGAAATTTAGAGGCATTTTCTGCGATAACACCTGCTTTTGGTATCAACTATGGTGACTCTGTGGCGGATAACAATCCTTCTACCATTAAATCGGGAGGGTTTCTACCCAAGGTCGTTGGTGAGGGATTTGGATTGGACATTGGGATCAGCGCAATATTTTTTGAGAAGCTCAAGGTGGGGGTTGCAATTAATGATATTGGTTCCATCACATGGGATGGAAATGTTTACATGGCTGCTGATGATCAATTGGTGGACATGACTTCCGCAGGATTTGAGAGTTATAATATTATTAAGGAAGCGGAGGGAATCATGGGTGACAGTGGAGTTTTTAATTGGTCTGGAATTCAGGATAAAAAGCTGAATTTACCGACCAATATCAGGCTAGGGGCTAGCTTTATGCCCAACGAGAAGTTTGAAGCGGGTTTTGATCTTGTTATGCCGATGAATAAGGCTGCCGGCAACTACCAAAAAGCACTATTGGCAATTGGATTGGATGTAATTCCAGTGCCCTGGTTTAAAGTGAGTACGGGATTTGCTGTGGGCGGGAATTATGGATTTAACCTACCTTTTGGCATTCTGTTTTCATTGGGAGAGGGCACCTGGGAGGTGGGAGTAGCTTCGAGAGATATCATCACCTTCTTTTCGCAAAAAAGCCCCACGCTTTCTGCAAGCGTAGGGCTCTTACGATTCAGGTTTTAAAACCGCTCGATTAGCTGGGCGAATTTATTTTGATGGCTTTGGCAATTTCGAACATTCTCCTTGCCTGGCCTTCACCAAAAGTTGCTTCTTTAATATCTTCAATTTCATAGAAAACATCACCGTCTTTTATGACAACAAAGAAATGGAAATTACCTTCCATATCAGTTCCTTTAAACTTTTGACTGTAGAACAGCCCTGCTTCATCATCTACAGTGAAGGTAGCCTCATAAACGTCATCCAGGTTAATATCAGCTTTTCGCTGGGCTATGTCTCCTTCACCACCTCCTAGTTGTAATTGAAATCCAGTTCCAACTCTTATTTCAAGTCCTCCCCACTCGAGTTCCTCAACAATGGCTTCAGGAACAGTTTCTCCCGGTGCGGGAACTTGTATTGTTAGGTGATAGCCCCACTTGGCTAGATTCAGTTCAATTGTGTTACCAATGTTAACTGTTGGTTCAGCCGGTTTTTCTCTGTCTTCTCCTTCTGCTCCTCCATCACCGGAGCCGCATTTTACGAATAGAAAAATTACAGGAATAAAAAGTAGTATTAATAGGTTTTTCATCTGTGTGAGAGTTGGTTTTTATTTGTATTTGTTGAGAGGCAAAGATAAAAATATATGTACATATATATCATTTGATAACTCTGCGCATACGTTGTTACACATCAAATTTAATTCCCTGCGCCAGTGGAAGCTCTTTGCCATAGTTGATGGTGTTGGTCTGTCGTCGCATATAGGCTTTCCAGGCATCTGATCCTGATTCTCTACCACCCCCTGTCTCTTTTTCTCCGCCAAAAGCACCCCCGATTTCCGCTCCTGAAGTTCCAATATTAACATTGGCAATACCACAATCCGAACCGGCGTGAGACAAAAATGCTTCTGCCTCCAACAAGTCTTTGGTAAATATCGCGGACGACAATCCTTGCGGCACATCGTTGTGATAGTAAAATGCTTCATCGAGATCTTTATACTTTATCATGTATAGGAGAGGAGCAAATGTTTCATCTTGCACAATTTGATACCGATTCTCCACTTCCGCAATGCAGGGGTACACGTAGCAGCCTGAAGAAAATCCTTCACCCTGAACCACTTCTCCACCACACAATATGGTGCCTCCTTCTGCTTTTACCTTTTCAATTGCATCCTGAAAGTCTTTGACGGCTCCCTTATCAATTAGCGGACCTACGTGTGTATCTTTATCTAAAGGATGCCCGATGTTGAGCTGCGAATAAGATGCTAGTAATTTTTCTTTCACAGAATCATATATGGATTCTTGTATAATGAGCCGACGCGTAGATGTACACCTTTGACCAGCAGTACCTACTGCGCCAAATATGGTAGCGCGAAGCACGAGGTCCAGGTCAGCTTTTTCAGAGATAATAATGGCATTATTACCACCCAGCTCAAGAATAGTCTTACCCAAACGTTCCCCTACAATTCTAGCAACTCTCTTTCCTACCCTTGTAGATCCGGTTGCGGATATCATAACCACCCTTTTGTCAGCCAAAAAGTCGTCACCAACATATTTAGAGCTCGATGCAATTAAATTGAGAACTCCTTCAGGAACGTCATTGGCTTTCAACACTTTTGCAACGATGTTAGATACTGCAATTGAGCACAGCATCACTTTTGAAGAGGGCTTCCAAATAACAGTGTCTCCACAAACCATAGCTATCATGGCATTCCAAGCCCAAACGGCAACAGGGAAATTAAATGCGGATATAACACCTACCACACCCAGTGGATGATACTGATCATACATCCTATGGCTTGGCCTTTCAGAGTGCATCGTGAAGCCATGAAGTTGGCGGGACAGCCCAACTGCGAAATCGCATATGTCTATCATCTCCTGAACCTCTCCGAGTCCTTCCTGATATATTTTACCCATTTCATAGGATACTAATTTTCCCAGGGGCTCCTTTTTTTCTCTCAGCGCGTTACCTATTTGCCTTACCACCTCTCCGCGCTTGGGGGCTGGTATTGTCCTCCATATTTTAAAGGCCTCTGTAGCAGAAGAGATCACTTTTTCATAGTCATCCCATGTACCTTGTTGTATCTTGCCAATAAGTGTTCCGTCTCCAGGCGAATAAGATTCTATGAGCTCCCCGGTGGTATCTAACCATTGTGTTCCGGTACAAGCTCCGGTGTTTACTTCCAGCACTCCTAATTCGTTCAGTACATCCTGGATTTGAGATTGATCTGCTATTGCTTCCATAACATAATATTTTGAAGAATTCCTTGTTAAATTAAGTGTACAAAAATAGAAATTATTAAATTAGTACCTTTGCAATCAGTATAAAAAATCCCTGGATTTTAATCCGGTAATAATGGATATCAAAGCAGGTAAGCTCCTCGATCAAATACAATACCCTCGAGACTTAAAAAAATTTAAGGAAGAAGAACTTCCTCAGATTTGTGATGAGCTCAGGCAGTATATTATTGACATTGTCTCTGTAAAAGGTGGGCACTTTGGTGCAAGCCTGGGTGTAGTTGAGCTAACTGTAGCCCTTCACTATATATTCAATACTCCGTACGATCAATTGGTTTGGGACGTGGGTCACCAGGCCTATGGCCATAAGATATTGACAGGAAGAAGGGATGTTTTTCATACAAATAGAATTTACAAGGGCATTAGTGGATTTCCAAACAGAACGGAAAGTGAATACGACACCTTCGGGGTAGGGCATTCTTCTACATCTATCTCGGCAGCTATTGGAATGGCAGTTGCCTCTGACTTCAAGGGAATAAAAGACAAACAACACATTGCAGTTATTGGAGATGGTGCCATGACAGCAGGGTTGGCGTTTGAAGGATTGAACCACGCCGGATATAGCAACAAAAATCTGTTGGTTATTCTAAACGATAACTGCATGAGTATCGATCCGAATGTGGGCGCCTTGAAAGAGTATCTTACCGATATTACAACTTCACACACTTACAATAAGGTGAAGGAGGATGTTTGGAATTTACTGGGAAAGTTGAGCAAGTTTGGAAAGAATGCCCAGGAAATAGTTTCCAAGATTGAAAATGGAATTAAGGCTGCACTCTTAAACCAAAGCAATTTATTTGAGTCATTGAACTTTAGGTATTTTGGCCCTGTAGATGGACATGATGTAATCCACCTGGCAAATATTCTCAATGACCTGAAGGATATTCCTGGTCCTAAATTGCTTCACTGTGTAACGGTGAAGGGAAAAGGCTACAAACCAGCTGAAAAAGATCAAACCAAGTGGCATGCTCCCGGCATATTTAACAAGGACACGGGTGAGATAATAAAATCCATTCCCAAGGAGCCACAACCACCAAAATACCAAGACGTATTTGGCCATACTGTTGTTGAGCTCGCAGAGAAGAACGAGAAGATTATGGGGGTAACACCTGCAATGCCCTCAGGGAGCTCGATGAATATTATGATGAATGCCATGCCGGACCGAGCATTTGACGTTGGTATTGCGGAACAGCATGCAGTAACTTTTTCAGCAGGATTGGCAACGCAGGGGATGATACCATTTTGTAATATTTATTCAACCTTTATGCAGCGAGCATACGATCAGGTGGTGCATGATGTAGCGATACAAAACCTGAACGTGGTATTTTGTTTGGACAGGGGTGGTATTGCGGGTTCGGATGGTACTACACATCACGGCGCCTTTGATCTGGCCTACATGCGGTGTGTGCCCAACATGATCGTTTCCGCACCCATGGATGAATCGGAGCTTCGAAACTTAATGTATACAGCTCAGCAGGATAATATGGGTCCTTTCACAATTCGATATCCAAGAGGAGGGGGGGTTCTTCCTGATTGGAAAACGCCAATGAGAGCAATAGAGGTTGGAACGGGCAGGACAATCTGTGAAGGCGAGGAATTGGCAATATTAACAATTGGTCACATTGGTAATTATGCAATAGAGGCATGTGAAGAACTCAGGAAGAAGGGCTTGTTTCCAGCTCACTATGACATGCGATTTGCAAAACCATTGGATAAAAAAATGCTTCACAAAATATTTAGTAGATACAGCAAAATAATTACTGTGGAGGACGGCTGTATTATAGGAGGTATGGGCAGTGCAGTGCTGGAGTTTATGGCTGACCATGATTATGTTGCTCAGGTAAAGCGCATGGGAATGCCCGATCGTACCATCGACCACGGATCACAGCTTGAATTGCATACTGAGTGTGGTTATCACCCAGCGGGTATTATTGAAGAGGTGATTAAATTGTTAAGCGCCAAGAAAGGTTTAATGGTAAGCTAGCAGCCTTCGTCTATTTCTTAAGGATTTGCGAGAACATAAAATAAAGGGCGAATCCTAATCCAGCTAATGTAAGGACAACAGTAAAAATTGGATTTCCCAATTCGAGAAATTCGTCCAGTTTTATTCCACCAAAAAGACAAAGAAAGATAATACCGGCCATTTGAAAGCCGAGTGCAGAATACTTGGCATAGCTATTAAGCGGACTTTTCGACAAGCTCTTTTACGGTTTCGCCATTTTCAGTTGAATCAGGAAGTTCGGAACCACTTTTAGAGATGTCTTTCACAATGGCGCCCATGCTACAAGTGCCTGAGAATGTCGCTCCAGACTCTATAGCTAGCTTATTGGTTATAATGTCACCAGTTAGCTTAGCAGTTGGTTTTAGTAATAGCACTTCCGATACAGTAATCTTGATTTTTACTGTGCCCGATATGTCAGCATATTCACAACAAATTTCCCCTTCAACTTCACCAGTTGAGCCTACCACTACTTTTCCTTTGGATATGATAGTACCCTTTAGAGAACCATCGATTCTAATGTCACCTTCCGATTTAATGTTTCCTTTTATAACCGTTCCGGCACCTATAAGATTTACCGACGGGGAGTCACTATCATTATTCTTTGCCATAACATTGGTTTTTGTGAACATAGCTTCAGATTAATGTGCAAAAGTATCAAATTATTTGCTGAATTGCACACCTGATATGGGGAGTGAGTTCTCCTGATTAGAATTTATATTCCTTAATTTATTTATAATTAGTTGCTCAGGTACTTATCCTGAAAGAACGCAGAATAATTCTCAACCTTCTTTTCCTTATAAAAGAGAGGAAAATTCGCGGAAGAAATAATGAATTGGGGGAAATCCCCTGGAGGGAGCGCTGCAATTTCTTTTCTGTTTTGCTTAATGGAATCATAGTACTTAATTGCTTTATTGCCGTCACTGAATTTCTGGATAATAATCAGGTGAGTCTCTTCATCGAGTAGCATGCTTTTTGTTTGGAGCTTGCTCAGGGAAAAGAACTTGGAATTGTAATTAGAAAAGTCTATTGTCAGCTTATTCACATCAATAACAGAATCAGGCACAACAATAATGTAATAGTGGGCGAGCTTCCTGTTATAGGAATACATTGCAGGCGAGGGTGTTTTGGTTACGCTGCTACCAGTGTCCTTTAACGTTGTTTTCACCTTGGCAATCAGCGCTAATGTGGCTTCCGCCCTGGGTTTAACTTCATCATTTGGGTGCTTGGCAACTACCTCTTTAAGGGCCTTCTCGAATTCGATAATATTCTTGCTTTTTCCGATTGATAAGGCCTTCAGATAATCGAATTTAGCCTGGAGCTTGTTCTTTGGAAACAAGGAGTCTGATACCGCACATCTGCTAATGACCAGTTGGTATTGATTGTGCTCATATGCGCGATAGGTTTGGTCGTAGTACTTTTCAATTTTATTTTTCTTCGCCTTTAGTGTTTTAATATACTCAGGATTCTGTATTAATTTTGCGTAATCGCTATCGGGGTATTCATTCAAGATGATGTCACGGTATTTATTCGCTTTATTGATTCGGCCATGGCCTAAATGAAGCCGGTATAGCTGATAACAGGTAGATAACCGGTATTCAGTCTTTGGGAAGCGCTCTAATAAACGTTCAAAGGATTCTATAGCCTGATTGTCATCTAGCAACAGCTCTTTGTACACGATCCCAAGGTTGTAGTACGCATCCATTATTCTTTGGTTGGATGCCATCATCTGAGTGCGGTTTGTTGGAATATTCTCTAAATATGATTCCTTTCGCTTTGGGTCGCCCTTGATCTCATAGATGTCCTCCTCTTCCTCACTTTCAGCGAAATCATCTCCCATTTCATTTGGATCGATGGAGTTCTTGTTTTTTCGTCTCCAATTGTCAGTGAGCTTTCTCGTTCCCCATTTCCGGACAAATTCATTGTAGCCAAAGCTCATTGCCGCAGAATTGTAGAAATACCACATCGATCCGGATTTTGGTATATCGTCTTCCGATGTTGGGTTATATGTTGGACTGTTCTGCAGCTGCTTTTCTTTCAATTCATCATCAATAACTTTTTGAATTATATCATCAATAACATTTTTCCTTTCCTTCTCGCTCATTCCAGCCAACTGTTGTAGGCTGTCTTCATAGGCAATAATATTCAGGTATTTTACAATGTCTTTGAGTGAATTCTTTCTGTTTACTACGTCACGATAATTATCATGGTTATCTGGCAGAGAAGTAGATGCACTGTCGTAATAAGCCTTAGCAAGTGGATAATTGGGCTTGTCAAAGTATATATTGGCCAAGCGTTCGTATGCCAGCCCCTTTTGTATATCATTGTTAACGCTATGTAATATGCACAGTTTCAGGTAGTCGATTACAGCCTTTTTCTCTCCATCTCTTTGGGCTAACCCGGCCAGCGCATAGTAGATTTGATCAAAGTACTCCGAGTTCTTTTCATCTGAGAGCATTTTTTCCAATTCCTTTCTTATATCCTGGGTGCCCTTACCAGATAATCCCTTTGCCCGGTTAATTTGTGCGTTAAAGGCCATTTCATAGGAAGGGTTCATTTTCAACACTTGAACATAGTATTGGGAGGCCTTAATAAATTCTCGTTTTTCCTGATAAAGCTGGGCCAATATATAAACATACCGCACCCTGGTTTTTCTGCTTTTGTGGAGCTCTATAGCCTTTTCCAAAGGTTCAATGGCATGTCCATACATCTTCTGCTGAATAAAATAATCTGCTTCGGTTGATGCAAGTTCCGCCAAAAACTTTTTCGGCTGTTTTTCCAGATCAGCTTTATTCTTTTTATCATAGATTCTATCTCTGATAGTTTGAGTGGATCCAAATTCACCTGTTTGATTATAAGTTCTCATCATCCATATCAGCGCATAATATTTAACAGGGTATTTTTTGTAGTGCTTTGCCACATACTCAAATGATTCCAACGCCTCAGGGTAGTCGTATTTATAGAAGTGTGATTTCCCTATTAGAAGATAGCTGTCGTCGATCCAGTTTTTGTGTACATCCTCTTTATCTTTGGCACCTTTCTTTTTTCTTTTTTTTCTCTTTTTTCGTTTTTTCTTTCTCCTTTTTTTCTTTTTCTTTTTCTTGCTCTTGGGTACAATTTCATGCCGTTGAATCACCTTTGACGCCTTTAATATGGCCCGATCCATTTCAGGATAAATTGTTTTTGATATTTGTTCATCCCCAAACCGAAATACCGGAAGGACTTTTGTGTAGTCCTCCTTATAGTTTTCTTCTAGCTTGGTCTTGCCCTCCTTAAAGCTCTCGATGCCATTAAAGTATGCATTGTATCGAGCCGTCATGTTATGATAAGCTCGATTCATAAAAGCGTCTTTCTTTGTCGAACACTGTGTAAAGAACAATGCTATCAGAAGAAGAACTGTAGTATATCGAAGGGGGTTATTCCACTGCATGGCGGAATTGTTAAGAAGCGCTCAGTTTGCGTTAGTATTATTCAGATTAACTCATCTGATGCAAAAATATTGTATTTATTTTCATCATCGGCACTACTATTAGATACTTTTGATTACAAGGTGGGCAGTGAATGAGAAGAATAGCTTTCCGCCTTCTTACCTATCTTTGCAATTGGGCAAAGCAAGTACAACACAATAAACATCTATGGCAAAGGGAAAAAGTCAAAGCAAGAGACCGGCAAAAAAGCTAATTCATAAGTACATCCTCGAGATAAGGGATGAAGATACCTTCGAGAAAAAATTGGATCTGAGGCTATCGAGATTGAACGTGCTTACTTTACTGGGAACGGCTACCATCGCTATCGTTTCTATAATGCTTCTGCTCATCGTTTATACTCCCCTTCGGGAAAAGTTGTTAGGGTACAGATATGTTAGCTTGTCCAGACAGGCAGTGGAAGCCAACTTTGTTTCGGATTCTCTGGCAAAAGAACTTAAACTGAAGTCCGAATATTTAGCAAATATTAAGAGGATACTCAAAGGGACAGTCGGGAATGAGGATGAAATAGGAGCGGGGAAGGATCAGCTCAGTACAACTCAGGTTTCAATGGAACAGGCCGCTAGTGAGCGATACCAAAATATTCAAATAAGCAGGAGTAAGGAGGACTCTCTCCTTCGCACTGAAATTGAATCGGAGGAGAAATTCAATTTGAATTTCTCTAAAGGTGAAACCAGTAGCGGAGTTTTAGTGAATGTAAGCAGTACCTTGTTTTTTATTCCATTAAAGGGATTGGTGACGGATACCTTTAATTTCAGAACGAAGCATTATGGTATTGATATAGCCGCTCCTGAAAATGAAGCCATAAAAGCAACGCTGGACGGTACGGTAATTTTCGCGAACTGGACCAGTGAAACTGGATTTATTATTGGCATACAACACAACAATAACCTTATGTCGATATACAAGCACAACTCGATATTGTTAAAAGAGGTGGGTAATAAAGTTAAAGCAGGTGAAGTTGTGGCCGTGGTGGGAAGTTCTGGTGATCTTTCTACAGGACCACATCTGCATTTTGAGTTATGGTCCAATGGTAACCCCCTAAACCCCGCTAATTACATGGTATTTTGATTTAAATAGGATGGGGTTAAAAGCAGCATTGAGTAAGCCGTTTGCAAAATTGGCGTATCGCAAAGTACAGCGTTGGGCAAACTCACCATTGCAAACGCAGGAGATTGTTTTCATGAAGCTTTTGGCGGGAGGGGCAAAAACTATTTTCGGTAGAGACCATGGCTTTGATAAAATTTCTGATTACGATGATTTCAAGATGGCGATTCCCATTCGCGGATATGAGGATCTTAGGGGCTACATAGATAAAATAATTGCCGGTGAAAAGGACGTGCTTTGGAAGGGAGCTCCCATTTATCTATGCAAAACTTCGGGAACTACATCGGGAACTAAGTATATACCGATCACAAAAGAGTCCATGCCAAATCATATTGATTCAGCGAGAAATGCACTTTTGTGCTACATAGCTGAATCTGGGAATGCCGGCTTTGTTAATGGGAAGATGATTTTTCTTCAGGGAAGTCCGGAGCTGGATAGAAGTGGGAATATTCCAGTGGGTCGATTATCTGGGATAGTGGCCAATCATGTCCCCGGCTATCTGTTGAAGAACCGTATGCCGACCTTTGAAACGAATATGATGGATGACTGGGAGGCAAAGGTGGATGCGATTGTCGATGAAACCATGAGCGAGAATATGACTCTTATAAGCGGAATACCATCGTGGGTTCAAATGTATTTTGAGAAGCTTCTGGAAAAGACTGCAAAAAAGACTATTGAAGAGATATTTCCCAATTTCTCCCTATTTGTGCACGGAGGAGTGAATTTTGAGCCTTATCGAAATAGCTTTGTAAGAACTATTGGCAAGAAGGTAGATACTATTGAAACATATCCGTCATCGGAAGGATTTATAGCCTTTCAGGATTCTCTACAAGAAGAAGGGCTCCTGCTGGTATTGAACTCAGGCATATTTTATGAATTTATTCCCGCAGATGAATATGGCAAAGAAAATCAGGAGAGAGTTTCCCTTGCGGGTGTAGAAATAGGAGTCAATTACGCAATCATTTTAAATACAAATGCAGGTTTGTGGGGCTATGCAATAGGAGATACCGTGAGATTTGTATCTATCAGCCCATATCGAATTGTGGTCACAGGAAGAATAGAGCATTATATTTCTGCATTTGGCGAGCATGTAATTGCTGAAGAAGTGGATGGAGCATTGCAGGAAGCAGCGAGAATTCACAAAGCAGAAATTGTAGAATTTCACGTGGCGCCAGAGGTGCAACCGGAGAGCGGGCTCCCATATCATGAGTGGTTTATAGAATTTTCTAATAAACCAGAATCATTGAATGGCTTTGCACGGGAGCTGGACCAACTCTTACAGAATAAAAATAGCTACTATAAAGACCTGTTGGAAGGTAAGATTCTGCAGACGCTGAAGATTATTGAAGTTGAACAGAACGGATTTATCAGGTATATGAAATCTCAGGGTAAGCTCGGCGGACAGAATAAAGTTCCACGTCTATCCAATGACCGTAAGTTAGCTGATGAATTGCTGGCATTTACAAGTGGGGCTTAGTATTTACAGCATAGATTGTTATATTCGCTAGGTAGCCAAATGAAATTTTCGATGCTCATGGGGAGGATTATAGGCATTTCTATAGTTGTTGTATGTCTTGTTGTCCCCTCCCTTTTAGCGCAAGACCTTGAAAATTATTCTCCCTTAAGATCCTCAGGCATTATTCCCAAACACATTACACGCCTGGCTTCAGATAAATATCGGGAAGCAAAAAGAAATATAGATCTAAATCAAAGACTGAGTGACTATAAGGCCGAGGACCGGTTTTATATGGAGAGCACATTTTTGATGGATGAGTTTCTCTTGAGCGGAAAGGTGATTTTCAATGACCCATTGAGCGAGTACATAAATAAGGTTGCAGATGTACTCTTCGCCAAGGATGACTCACTTAAGGGTAAGCTAAAGATTTACACAATCAAATCACCAAGCGTAAATGCATTCGCTACAGATGATGGTATCATTCTGGTTACAATGGGTTTGCTGGCGCAATTAGAGAATGAGGCACAACTTGCCTTCATCCTTGCCCATGAGGGAATTCACTTTAAGAAGAAACACTCCGTAGACATATTTGTGGAACAAGCCAGAATAGAAAAGGGGCAGGGAACATATGGAAGAACTTCCATAAAAGAGAAGATCATAGCCAAGAGTCACTACTCGAAGGATATGGAATTGGAAGCGGATAAGATGGGAATGGAACTATTTCTCGAGACCAATTATAGCATCAAAGTTCTCAATGGAGTTTGTGACGTACTGCAGTATTCATATTTGCCTTTTGACGATCTCAAGTTCGAACGCTCATTCTTTGAAACCGAGGACCTGGTTTTTCCAGAAACTTATTATCTGGAAGAAGTTGCCGGAATACAAGGAGACGATGATGATGACGACTCCAGATCTACCCATCCTAATATCCGAAAACGTAGACAAATCATAAAAAAGCGCATTGAGAAGCTGGACAACGAGGGGAAGAAGAAATTTATTGTCTCAGAAAAGGAGTTTATTAGGATACGCGACATATCCAGGTTTGAACTCAGCAACATGTATTTGGTTAATAGGGAATATGCGCTTTGTGTGTATAATTCCTACATGTTATTAAAGAAATATCCTGACAATCGATATTTGGATAAAATGATGGTCAAGGCGCTTTACGGATTGGTGAAATACAGAAACGGTGGCATATTGGAAACGGTTCATGATTCGTACAAGTCTATTGAAGGAAACTCACAGCAACTGTACCATTTCATTAAAAAACTGAAGGCCAAAGAATTGAATGTTGTGGCACTCAGATTTGCATGGAATGCGATGCAGAGACATCCTGAAGACGAGGCTATAAAAAAACACACCAATGAGCTGTTCAAAGAGCTAGTATTCGAAGCTAAGTTGACTCCTGATTACTTCTTTGATAAATCGAGACAAGAGTTAATGGTGGTGGAGAAAATAGACACTGTTGCGGATAGCGAAGAGAATATGGAGGTATTGAGTAAATATGAAAAGATCAGAAGGAAAAAAGTGGTTAAAGAGATAAAAGGGGAAGAGTACTTTTTAAAATATGCAATGGTCGATCTGATGAATGATACTGATTTTATCGACGCGTTCGAGAATCAAATGGATGACTATGAAAAAGATCAAGAAGAAAACTCGGAGGATTACAGCGTTATTAGGGAGAAGCGCAGGGAAAAGCGGCTGGAGCGTAAAATTATTCGAAAGAAAGGCAAGGCTTTAGGTATTGAAAAGATAGTGTTGGTAGATCCAATGTATCGGGTAATTGATCAGCGGAGGCATACCGAGGTTAGCTATTTAGTATCGGAAATCAGCCAGATGAACTATATAGAACAGTTGGGGCGAAATGCTGATAGGACAAAGCTTGAAGTAAGTATTCTCAATACAAATAAGCTGAAGGTATCAGATATTGAGAAATTTAATGATCACGCGATATTGAACGAATGGCTAAGTGAGCTACTCGATCATGATGGGGATAATATGGAGCTGACAATTGGAAATCAGGAACAAGTGAAATATTTGACAGAGAAATACAACACAAAGTATTTTGGGTGGACAGGTGTAATTTCCATCAGAAGCTCGAAAGGACCTGAAGCGTTCTGGTTCCTGGTTGGCGGGATTGTTACCCTTTATTTATTTCCTTATGCACTTTATAAATTTT
>DTRI01000084.1 GCA_012966015.1 Flavobacteriales bacterium
CGTTTCATCGACTACTTCAATGACTGCATACGACACTGGCAACAACAAAAACTGTACGATTTTCTCACCAGCTATCAGAAATACCCCATCCTTGCCAACATTGGTTAAATGTAAATGTATTTCGCCCTGATAGTCTTCGTCTACCACGCAGGCGCCTACATCCAAATGCTTCTTCAGTGCAACGCCGGATTTATTGAATGCAACCAGAGCATAGCCGGCTGGAACATCTGCCCTGATTCCTGACGGGATGCAAACGCTTTGGTTGGGCCAGACCGGATCTGTTTGATAATAATCTTCTGGAATATAAAAATCTAGACCTGCAGATAAATGCGTTCCCCTGGTGGGAGTTTTCACGTTTCTTGTTTTTGCGATTTTCATTTTCACTCCTAAGTATGATTCGATGGTGGAACTAATCTTTTAGGTGCATCAGGTTTTACATCCGGGCCGGCCAATTCCGGATCCATCTTTGATTTTTCATTGATGTAATTTTGCCAGGCTCCAATATATGCTGCCGCGTCTAAAAGATTGTCTTCTTTATGATTATAAGATTGACGACTAAATTTCAAAGCAATCAGAGCGGCAAACATATCGTGAGCAGTAAATTTTTTTCCAGTCATCCCAGAACAAATAGCTGCAGCCCGTTCCATGCCCTCACCGAAGGGACCATACTGTCTAACTTTCTCCTCTGACCTATGGTTTACAATTTCATCGGCTTCCTTCAGGATACTTCTGTTAAGTTCCTCACTCATAAATAAACTCCATGGCGTTAGTTGTATATATGTTAATTTCTTCTTTCGTCATTTCGCGGGTTGGAAGGCAAAACCTGTCCACTGTCCTTGTTGTGATATTACTGGATAATTTAAATTTGTTCAACGATGGCCACCCATCAACACAAACTTTTGTATAATAGTTTTCGATAATTTTATCCATCATCTTCCAATGAGTCTCGTAAACGTGGTATGACCCAGCCGCATGATAATAATGGCCAAGCCCCAAGCTGTTATTCAACTCTGCATTCAAATCATTCAACATGAGCTGCTGGAAGAGGCTGAATGTAAAAACATCATTACAAAAACCAAACACAGCGTCATTGCTTCTCATGTTGACGCCCAAGTGAAGCTTATTGTTTCTAATAAAAAATTGGATATACTGAGTGCAGGGATAATCCTTGGGATTTCCCGTCTTGTGAAACGGCTGGTTAATTGCAACCGTTGCTCTACGTGTATCGGGATCACCCAACATCTCTGTTTTGCAATAATTCCACTGGGTACTGTCGAGAATATATCGGCCATAGTTGCTCTCGACTTCGTCTCGGCCATCAGCTATCTGTTTCCAAATCGATGCCAACTTTCCAATATTGGCTGCAGACTTAGATTTGCTTAAGTACCAAAGCCATTCCGTAGTTGCATATGTGGACTTAAATTTACGAGCGGGAACATTGATAGACAGAGCCGTCGGATCTTTTATCATCATTGAGTAAAAAAGAATCTCTTTTTGCTTGCTGCCTCTACTCTCAACGATCATACCTTCGTGTGATAACAAACGTAGAGATTCGACAAATGCTTCGTTCAAATCCTGATAAGTGTACATAGAACCCCCCGATAATTTATTATACCGCGTTATTGCATTATTTTTAATTTTGACCACCTACAGGACTTTCCGAAGTCATTTTGATCCACAACAGCAACGCACAGAGTATACGGCTCAATCAGAATTCCCTTGCTCCAGCCCCAGCAGTTCATCCACTCGAACGAGCCGTCTTCATGCATTGATTTAATCTTCAAGTACGGACGCCCATTCTTTGTCATTGCCGGTTTCACCTCTGCACAGATAAACCAATACAGCCATTGTTTATTCCATAGCTTGAGAGGAACAATATTTTTAGCAGCCAACTTTTGTTTTTGGGTTTCAGTAATGATAGTGTTTGGATTAACAGAACCAAAGAGGGCCAGGTCTGAGAAAATGATTTCTTTCCTGGTCCACTCTCCACACCCAAGGCCCTCTTCTAACAGAGTGCAATAGGTTTCGTAACCTTCCCATTTATTTCGCTTGAGGGATTTACGAAGTTTGTCCCAGTTGGGGATCAACGTATCGTGCATGTGTTTGTAAGACTCAAACTCACTAAACTCATGACCAACCATATTCGTAGACTCAAATGCCCGAATCTTAATCAAAGATTCCATGGCCTTCTTATTAAATTTGCTGGGTCGCCAAGAACCATCTTCATTCCAAAGCATAGACTTAATATCGGCATAGGGGCGATTTGCTAAAATCTCATCCACAGCAGCCTCACCAACCCCCTTACAGGACAAGAACGACGGCATGAACCTCTTGCCTTCAAGGATCGTCCAGGTCTTCTGCGCCAGATTAATATCAATCGGCACCATCTTATAGCCCAGTGACTGGACTTCCGAAAAGGCCTTGGCCCTATTCTTCGGATTCCCTTCCATTGATTCCAGGTAGGCACACAACCACTCTTCCTCGTAATATGTCATCATCCACGCACAGTAGTACGAGTCGATTGCATAAGAAACCGCGTGGGACTTATTGAAGCCGTAACCAGCAAAGTACAAGATCTTCTCGTAGAGCTCTTCTGCATCCTGCTTCTCAACCCCGTTATTAACGGCGCCATCGATAAACTGGATCTTAAGCTGTCTTGCCTTTTCCAAACTCTCGGAACTGGACTTTGATGGCTTCATCATCTTTCTCATAGCATTGCATTCTGCCTTGGGAATTCCTGCAACAAGATTGCAAAGCTTCATCACCTGTTCCTGGAAAATAATACATCCATGGGTCTCTTCGAGGACCTCCTTAATCAGGGGATGCTTATACACAATTTCTTCTGGATTGTTCTTTGATTTTACATACAACTTGTCGACCTTTGCCCCCAAGGGACCAGGCCGATAAATAGAGGTAAGAGTGGCAATATCGATAATAGAGGATGGCATCGCCTTTTTAAACAGCCGCTGAGATCCAGATTGAGTACACTGAAAGATTCCAGCCCAATTCCCCTTATGATATACGTTTTCGTATACGGTTTGATCATTGAAATCGATTTTGTTAGAGGCCATGTTCTCATTAAACCAGGCCTTAACCTGTTCGAACGTTGGATCCTCAATTCCTGATCTCGTAAGAATAAGCCCGATGGTCCTTTGAATAATCCTCAGTGTTTCCAAACCAAGAAGGTCGAACTTAATCCAGCCAAAGTGTTCAAGGTGCTTGAAGGACATCCCTTCGACCCACGGCGTTTGGACCTCTCCCTTTGCCATGATGACGGGCATGCGTTCTGCTATGTTTTCCGAAACAATGACCCCTCCAGCGTGTCTCCCGAGGGCCTTATTCTGCTTAAATAGAACACCAATGGGCTCAGCAACCTCAGGGTGCCTTTCGATAAAGCTTCTAACGGATTCGGAATATTTCATGGCCTCTTCAAACGTAGGTTCCATAAGGGCTGGATTCTCTACTTTTGCTCGGCGACGGCCGTTTAGAATATCCCGTTGCAAAGGAGCTAGCGCTCGATTAACCTCAGAAAACTCAATGCCATAAAACCTAGACACATCCTTAAGAAGGCTCTTCAGTTTGAAGGTGTTGTAATTAGAGATCGGAACGATATTCTCGTCACCCCACTCTTTTTTCATCATTTGAATCAAGAGATCGCGATCGCCTACGTCTGTATCGATATCGGGCATCTCGGATCTTTCTACTGACATAAATCTTTCAAAGAGAAGATCATACTCGATGGGATCTACATCCGTAATGCCCAACACGTAATTAACCAAAGAACCAGCACCCGACCCACGCCCAGGACCGACAAACATCTTGGTCTTCGCCAGATCGATGATCGCCTTCATAGTCAAGAAATACTCGGCAAAATCTTTACCGGAGATTACCTTAAGTTCGTACTTGAGTCGTTCCAGATATCCGGGTTGTCGGTGAAGACCCCTCTCTACGAGGCCAGCTTTTGCAGCCTCGAGAAGTGCCTGATTGGCAGTCTTACCCTCTGGGATTACATAACTCGGCAACTTCATGCTGCAATCTGGCTCAATCGTCCCAATCATCTCGTGGGCAATATCATGAGTTCGTTCAACAGCATCTTTAACAACGCTTGCATCGTAAAAATCAAATTCAGCAGTTGTCTCCAGAAAACAATCCCAGACCTGCTTCGCATTTTTGGGATAAAGCTCACATTTAAGATCCTCTCTAGAGCTAGGGATCTCTTGCGGGCTCATGGACTTATAATTCAGCCAACCAAGCTTCCTATAGATCTCCCGCTCCTTCCAATGATCGGGATGAGAATAGTGACTATCACACGTTACCAAAAGTTTATTTTCCAACCCGTTTCGATTGGCGAATTCCATAAGTGCACGATTTACAAGATGCTGAGCCGGAAGCTTATTGAACTGAAGTTCTAAAAACACTGCATCGATTCCGACTGAATCGACCAACATTTGATAACCATTGCCAACCCCAGTTATAACTTTCTCCATAAAAGAATTGTCATCCAGGAGAAGTGGACTCAAATCATC
>DTRI01000085.1 GCA_012966015.1 Flavobacteriales bacterium
CGAGTGAATACTGCCTTAGATAAAGTAGGTAATGCAAAAAAGTAGGTAATTCAAATTATATTTATCCAAATCAGTCGGCTTTCGTAAAAATATGACTATATTGATAGTTCTGAATTTATAATGCTAAATGAGGCCGTATTGGTATCTCATTTTGGTTAATAAGGTCAAACTCTCCGAATAAACGCCTATGAATACAATTACAAGCACAAGCACAAGCACAAACAAAGCTGAGTTAATTCAAAAAGAATCAATCTCGAAACTAACTTTCCCGCATAGCGAAATACTAACATCTACGGAGAATATCTTAAGAAGACGTATAGATCTCAATCGAGCTGCTACCCTTGGAAATCGTAGTAAATCAAAGGTTAGGATATTCTTTGAAGACGAGGTTGGACTTAAGATTGTTGAAACCACTATTTGGGCGGTTACCGAAAAAATGACTGTACTCAAAAGCAGTACACTAATTCCAATCAATAGAATTAGTAAGGTGAATTTTCACTGAGAGTTGGTCAATTTGTGAGCTGGAGAATTAGTTGAGTAGTCAATCAACAAATCCTTCAACCCGTTAACCATTCAACTACTCATCTCATCTAGTTACTTCTTCTTTGCTGTCTTTTTTCCGTCTGAGGTGGAAGCTGTAGCCTTTTTCTTAGCGGGAGCTTTTTTTACAGCGGCTTTCTTGGCTTTAGCCTTAGGTTGCGCCTTTGCCTTTGTCTTCGTCTTTTTTGCAGACTCCTTTTTGGTAATGCCAGTCAATTCCTCAACTTCTACCTTTTCCTGTTCCTTCTTCTTGACAGATGGTTTTCTCTTGGACTTGAATATTGTCTTGTTTGATTTTCTTTTCCTGAGTACTCCGTAGGAGCCCATGAAACGCTTTCCTTTTTTGGTCTTTTTATCGCCTTTACCCATTGCTGTCGTGAAGTTTAAATTTATCAGGTGCAAATGTAAAAATATTATTCAACCTGCGTTTTTATTATTCAGACAATATAGGACAAACACCTACAAATATTAGCGACTTCAGCCTAAAAGGTTATTTATACCATAACATGTAGATTAGCGTAACCATAACATGTAGATTAGCGTATATGAATTTAAAAATCATATAATTATAGAGGGTAGGGGGCAGTATGGAATGAGTGAGTTGAATGATATACATCGTAGCCCTAAGGTATATATGCCAGTAATAGCAATGGCAGGTTCTTTGATGATGTTGAGCATGGTTTCGAAAGGGCAAAATGTTAAAGTGTGCCACAAGGTAATAGAAGATTCAAGCAAAACTTATGTACTGACAATAGATCGGGCAGATCTAAACACCCATTTAGCTCATGGAGATTACATGGGAGTGTGCAAGAAAGAAGGTAAAAACTATTTTGACATCAGAATAGTACCTAATCCGTTCTTTAAAAAGACAGATATAAAATATATGCTAAATTCTCCAACTGACGTACAAATGATTATTTATGATCAGATAGGAAATAAGATAGCTACCCTTGTCGATGAGCATCAAGAAGCTGGCTCCTATTCAATAGAGTTCAATGGTAGCAATATCAGCTATGCGCCTGGGATACATGTGCTCATGTTCTCGCGCAGATCGAAAGAGGCATCGTCAGTTGTTTATAGACGGTTGATGGAAATACACTAGTGCGGTTTCACTGGTAGCCCCCTGTCACATATGAAATACAATATCTATGTGAGGGGGGCTTTTTATACCCGCAAGTGAAAGATTAGCCATCTTATATAGCAACCTGGCCGATACATTCCCATCAACGCTACCAATACCCGTTTCACTTAGGTCAAAACCAATAATATCTTTGGATTCACCTACTTTTTTCAACAGGTATATAGCCTCCTGAAACTCCAGCCCTCCAGGTACGAGCGTACCGGTATTAGGGCATAATGCCGGGCTCAAACCGTCCACGTCAAAACTGACATACACCTGTGGGCCGAGCGTTGATACAATCTCATCTACAATATTTGCCCAGGTATCTCCTTTAAACAGGCGTTCTCTGTATGCTGAATCAAAATAGGTTATAATATTATCACTTTCCTGAATCTGCTCGGCTTCCTCGCCGCAAAGATCCCTTATCCCAACTTGAACCAACCTGTTCACCTGTTGTAATTTCATTGCATTGTGCATAATAGATGCATGGGAGTTTTTGAACCCACAATAGCTCTTTCTCAGATCTGCATGAGCGTCAATTTGTAAAATGCTGAAGGATTCATGAAATTCTCCCAAGGCCTGTATTAATCCCAGGCAGGTGCTGTGGTCACCTCCCAAGGTAGCAACTCTCTTTCCTTCACCTAATAATTGGGAACTTCTGGTTTTTACCCATTTAACCATTTCGTCACACGCCCTGTTTATTTCCTCTGTACCAGTAGCTTCATTTATACGCCCTGAAAGCTTCCTGGCTTTATCATTTAGCTGCCGCCCTGTATCATAGATGTTAGCTGGAAATTTATCAAACACGATCCTGGATTTCCAGGATTCAGCTATGTCTGCATCATATAGATCAACTTGTAAGGAGCTTTGAAGAACTTTTTTCGGAGCATTAGAAGTGCCTGATCCAGAGGAGACGGTTACCTCCCAGGGAACAGGTATTACTACTAAATCAGCATCTGATATGCTATATGGAAGTCCAAATAAATTTTCTGTGTTTGTAGCGGGGCCGTTAGGATCAAATGTGGAATTACTCATCAAGTGGTTAATTTAATTTAATTTAATTATGAATCCTCCATGTGTTATCCAACCGGAACCCTCTGAGAAAGTCTACAATATTGTTGCGCTTCTTTCCTGCAATTTGAATACTCTTCAGAGAAATTGACCCCGCAGAGGTGCCAATAAGCAAATAAGTGTTGCTATCCGTTTCAATTGCCCCGGCTGAAAGCGGCCGGTCAGAGTGCTCGGCTTCAAAAATCTTTAATTGCTGCTCTTTGCCTTTGTTGTCCTTTAAAACAGTCCATGCACCGGGGTATGGACTCAGCCCTCGTATTTTATTGAATACCTGAACAGCTGGTGAGCTCCAATTTAATTTACAGTCTTCCTTGTATATTTTGGGTGCTAACTTTAGATTATCCGTTTCAAAATCAATTTGAGCCTGTTTTTCCAGCATATCATTGTCAATTCCTTCAACGGTCTTTAGAACGAGCTCAGCACCTTGAGCCTGAAGCACATCGTGTAGGGTTCCCGCACTGTCCTGTGGGCTGATTTCGACTTTGTTCTGCATCAGGATGTCTCCCGTATCGATGCGCTCATTAATATAAAAAGTAGTTATACCGGTAGTCTTCTCACCATTGATAATAACCCAATTGATTGGCGCAGCTCCTCGGTAATTTGGTAGCAATGAGGCGTGCAGGTTAAAGGTACCAAATTCTGGCATTTCCCAAACTACCTGTGGAAGCATCCTGAAGGCAACTACTATCTGCAAATTAGCATTTAGAGCAGAAATATTATTGATGAATTCCGGGTCCTTTAAATTGGTAGGTTGCAGGATAGTCAGGTTTTTTGATTTTGCATATATCTTCACCGGCGACTCTTGGATATTTCTACCTCTGCCAGCTGGTTTATCCGGTGCTGTTACTATCCCAACAATATGGTATCCATTCTCAATAAGGATTGAGAGTGAGGGAATAGCGAATTCCGGCGTACCCATAAACACTATTCTGAATTCTTTATTCATTGTGTCGTTTTGTATCAGGCAAAGCTAACATTTTTACTTATTTTGGGAGCGTGAATCAGAAGAGCATGACAATAATGGAGGTGGTTCAGTCAATCAGAGTAGAATTGGCTGGGCTGTATGATGTAAGTGAGCTCAATACTTTCATATTCCTGATGTTCGAAGAATATGCCGGCCTCTCCAAAACAGATATCGTTATGAAGGCTGTAGAGCCTTTGGAAAATGAGGTATTGAGAAAAATGCAGGAAGTTGTGAGGCGCCTAAAAAAACATGAACCTATCCAACATATTCTGGGAACCACAGAATTCTACGGCCTATCAATTAAAACAGATGCAAGGGCCATGATTCCAAGGCCTGAGACGGAGGAGCTAGTTGATTGGATAATTAAAGAGAACGATGACAACAAACCCGGCATTCTTGATGTTGGAGCAGGATCGGGCTGTATTGCTCTGGCATTGAAATCGTCGATAGCAGCTGCTACCATCTTTGCCATAGACATTTCACGAGAAGCATTAATGCTTACGAAGGACAACTCCTTGTTAAATAAGTTGGATATCAGGTTAGTACAAGCGGATGTATTGAAATGGAGAACTGACGAACAATTGACTGGGCTGCCAAATTTCGATATTATCGTTAGTAATCCTCCCTATATAGAAAAAAGCCTTTCAAGTGAAATGAAAGAAAATGTGCTCAAATACGTGCAGTATCTGGATAGCTTTGTTAAATCTGTATTTACACATCAGTCACTTAGGTTGCATGGAAGCTACAGTAACACCAACTAAAAAAAAATGCTGTGACTGGCAGTGATACCGCATCT
>DTRI01000086.1:0-1132 GCA_012966015.1 Flavobacteriales bacterium
TATGGCGTTCTCACATGCCCTTTGTATCATTTCTTTCATCGGACACGCGGGAGTCGTCAACACCACCGAAAAGCTTACTTCTTTCCCGTTGATCGCGATATCTTCGATCATCTTCAGCGTAACGAGATCCTGATGCAAATCGGGATCGTCAACGTTACTGAGGGCTTCTAGTACTTGTTCTTTGGTAATAGCCATGATTATTGAAAATAAACCTATGCAAATTTAGGGAAATCTGATCAGATGTGCGATCTACATCCTATTACTGGAGAATCACCATCTCAACCCTTCTGTTTTTGGTTCTTCCCTCCTCCGTTTTGTTGTCTGCTATTGGCTTCTCTTCTCCGAAATAGCTGACCAAGATCATCTTTAACGGAACCCCGCGCTTTACCAATGCCTTCTTAACTGTTTCGGCCCTTCGTTTAGAGAGTAGCAAGTTAAAATTGATAGTACCTACATCGTCAGTATATCCTATAAGTCTGATTTTCCAATCACCATTTTCCAATAACAGCTCACTGAGTTTTTCCAGATGCGTATAGGATTCTAAGTGTATGATCGACTCACCGGTATTGAACTTCAGGCTTTCAAAGGCAGTTGTAACGATTTTTTTCTCAAATTCCGTCAATACCACGGGCACATCAGGATTATTGATCAATTCGGGATTTTTGATTGCCAAGGGATCGAGATACTCAAAACTGAAAGCATTCTCCCTGGTTCTAACTGCTTTTATGATTTGTTCTTTACCTTTCTCAGAGCCAACGAGTATGATCAGATCGTCAATTAGCTCCACGTTCTTTTCTTCTAGCTTAAAGATGTAATTCTGATCCAGCGGTAGTTTTTCAAAGATGTAGAAGCCATCGCTATTTTTTAAGCTGGACATAAGCGTATCGCCATTTATACCGATTAGGTACAGCCGCTCCTGATTGTGTTCCAAATAATCATAGTGGAAAAGTTGATCTTTACCTTTTGACACGGTAATAATTGAGTTTTTACCTTTATCGTTCTTGTATAGCACTTGTACGTCTTCTATCAGTTTTGCATCCGTTGTTTCGAGGAGAAACAGATGGTTTTGACCTGCCGGAAGGCTTTCAAAAACAAAAAACCCATCATCATTTAATAACCCGACGCTCAAGGT
>DTRI01000086.1:1203-7620 GCA_012966015.1 Flavobacteriales bacterium
AACTTTTGCGCACCCTTTTCAATTGTTTGTTCTACACCGTTCACATAAATGATCATTTCTTCATCAGCCTCTGCGTCCAGGGTGCCAATAAAAATCAAATTAGGGTCCGAGGGTAAATAGGTGAACACAAAAAACCCTTCTTCATTTCTAACAGCTGTCCCCAGCGTATCATTCTTGGCATTGAGGGCATAGAGGATGTCTTCTTTTAACTCCAGATGTGTAAATCGAAAATACTTGTCTTTTTCTTCCGCGATTTCAATGACCACCTCTTCACCTTTTGCATTTAAATACTTTACGCGCACCTTTTCCATTTGCGCAATCATATTTGGATCTTCGGATTCCAACTTAAACAGAAAACTCGTTGACTCCGGCAGCTTTTCAAATGAAAAAGTTCCATCTTTCGAAATGATGGCGGTCATTATATCCACGCTATCTTCAGTAATCAGCTTCAACACCACCTTTGCCTTCTTTTTCTTTATCGCATAGCTCAGCAGAAATTCGTGGGAGGCACCGACCGCTGTACTGGTCTTGCTATTTCCACCGCTAAAGGCGTAGCCCAATCTCAAATTTTTAGTGATCATTACTCCTGTTTGCAATACTGCTGAAGCCCCTGAAAGCACTCCTATACCAAACCAAAATCTGCTGAGAAATAAAACGTTTAAATTTCCCTGGAAATCAACAGGAGAATCAGGTGCATATCGAATGAATATGGAGGGAGTCATTCGGAAATTCTCTTTAAAATTAATGCCGTATCCGGCGGTGAACATATAATTTCTATACAATGACCCATATCGTATATCGCTCGTATTCTTTGTATTCAGCTTTGGTTCAAAGAGATTATCGGCTACAATGCCTACGCTAACATTGTCGATATAATAACCTATTCCAAGCCCCATTGTCGGAACATAAGCCACCCAGCTTCCTTCCCCTCCACCATCGTAACCACTTGGATACTCAACCTGGTTTAAGTCGATGCTGTAGGTTTTTAACCCGCCTCTTAATCCAACGGATAATTTCCCAGCTCCCAACTTAAGCTTGTACGACAAATCCAGCATGGTTCCCGTATTTTTATTCGGACCAAATCGATCGTTGATAAAATGAAGACCGATTCCCACGTTGTTTAACTTCTTATAGCCCATTGGCGCGTTGATGCTGAATGACTGGCCTTCAGGGGCACCGGCAAATTCCATCCATTGGCGCTTGTACAGCCCGGTAATTTTGATCTCGTCCTCAACCCCTACATGTGCGGGATTGACAACTTGTTCATTGAACATGTACAAAGCATAATAGCCATCTTGCTGACCAATGGCAATGCAGTTGTAGAACAGAGCAACAAATAGCAATATGTATTTAAGATTATTCAAATTACAGTAGCTATCTGGTTAAATATATCCAACCTTTATATATTTCATCCGGGCGAGTTACAACGTAATAATAAATTCCTTCCATCAAAGGCTGGTTCTTCATGTCTCTACCGGCCCAGTCGTTCTGGTAATTTTCAGATTCCCAAACAACGATGCCTCTATTATTAAATATCAACACCGATACTTTATCAAATTTCTCTAAGCCATTAATAATCCAATGGTCATCCACCCCATCTCCGTTTGGGGTAATACCAGAGTATATTTTCCAATCAAAACAGTTGTCAGCATCCGAGGCTAGAACTTCGACTGTTGTTGAAATACTACAGCCATTGGAATCCGTGACCGTGATTGTGTAAACCCCCGGCAATAAATTGTTATAAATCATACCTGATCCAGATCCGGGTTCCCACTGGTATTTATAGGGAAGCGTACCTCCCGTTACGGTTGCATCAATTGAGCCATTGGCGCTGTCGGGGCAAGTAGCGGTAGTAACATTCAGCGAAATTGTCAATACTCCAGGGCTGCCCACAACAATACCATTCACTGAAGAGCAGCCCAGACTGTCTGTTACCTTAACGTTATACAAGCTCGGGGGCAAACCGGTGGCAGTCTGGGTAGTTTGACCTGCAAAATCATTCCATATATAGGTATAAGGTTCATTACCAGCAGTTGCCACCACTTTAGCAGTTCCATTTGAATCTCCACAAAAAGCATCTGTGCTCGTCATGGCAAGCTTAATCGCAGGCGTTAATAAATATATGCCCGCTTGCATTATGTCTCCTATATTATCCGTTACGGTTACCAAATGAGCTCCCTCACACAAACCAATTATGGAATCTGCTGTGCTTCCGTTCTCCCATAAGAAAGTATAGGGAGGGCTGCCTCCAAAAATTCTGGCAACAATCTTTCCATCGCAGCTGTCACTACAGCTTATTGAATCAACCACAAGCGAGAGCACCATCTTGCATGTAAATGCACAAAAAGTAATTCCTGGAGAGATTGTTCCGGTATTTGCGTCAATTACCGGTGCTCCCGGCACAACAACAGTTGGTGTTTTGTCACATAAGTCAAAAGTTCCCAACATGACACCCGCATTAATGGTAAGATTCACAATACAAAACTGACCGGAATCACCATCGATGGTATCGCCTAATAAATTAAACCAGTTACGCCCAACTCCTACAAACCCATCATTCCAGAAGAAGGCACTCGAAAGCAGGGTGTCGCCATTGTAAAAATCGAAGGTGATATTGAGATCACTGTAACTGGAATTTTCAAAATATCCCAGGTTGCCGAAAAGTGCCGCATGGTTTGAAGCACCGGTATTATTGAAAAAGTAACCGGTGTTGAGCTGGTTAACAGTGCCCAAAAAATTGTTGTTTAAAAAATCTCCCGCATTGCCAAAAACCCGTGCCTTCATGTTGCCGTTGTTAACACAAGAATCCTCTGAGTAAAAAAGATTGGTCTTAATTCGGGCACCCACATTGTTTATAAACGTACCGTAATTTGCCAGGCTGTCAACATCTGCAACCACACCGTTGTTGATAAACGTTCCAAGGTTATAAAATCCCAAATCCATTCGTAGAGAATCATTGTTGGTAATGGTAGTTGCTGTTGATGCTGCTATAACATAAGAAATATCGGCTGTTCCGTTGTTGGTAAAACTTCCACCCGTCATATACAGTGTTGATGAAGTACCTTGCAGAGAACCACCGGCGGCTACTGTGATGGATCCAGCGTTATCCACAAGAACATCTGTGTACATACTAACATCGTGATTGACTATCACCTCATCAGCACTTGACGGAACACAGGGGGGGCTACAATCCCAGGTAGAAAACAAATACCAAGAGCCGTCTTGAACAGAATTAATCTGAGCAAAACCAATGTTATTTAAACCCAAAAGGGGTAACAACAACAGCCACCATAAACGACAAAGGCATGGTCTTTTCATACGTAATAGGATAACTAGTTTACGTAAAGTTATTAAAATCATCAGCAGACATACTAAACCACATTACCATTGGCTCGAAAATATTATATAAATAAGATTTGAGTTATAATTCCAGGGCAGGATCCCAAAAATGTTTCTCGAATTCTATAATAGCGTCATTCTCAACGTTGATGCCCTCGCTTTGCAGCAGCTCCTCCATCAAATTGGAACCTCCAAAATGATGCTTACCTGTTAGCATCCCATTTCTATTGACCACCCTATGTGCCGGTACAGGTTTGGGGTGACTGTGCGCTTTATTCATGGCCCAGCCGACCATTCGCGATGAACCTGCTGTTCCCAAATAGTTTGCAATGGCGCCGTAAGATGTAACCCGACCATGTGGAATGAGCCTGACAACCTCGTAAACTTTCGAGAAAAATGTGTTTCGCTGGGGCATGGAGTCAGCCTAACGACTAGTTCAATTTAGCAACTTCTTTCTTCAAAAGCCTATCCGCGGATTCTTTCTCCTTCAACTCAGTTACAAGTTCTAATGCTTCTGGAACGGTTTCGCATAGTATGGTGATAAACGCTCCGTCAGGCGCCTTATTAAAGGCCCAGTTTATTGCCTTTACCTCATCATAAATAACTTTTATCGGAGTATTTCTGTCCGCCTGCTCTATGCCCTCTATCAACAAATCCACAATCTCCCTGGCAGTTCGTCCACGCAAATATTTGTCCTGACGTATGACTACCTCATCAAAAAGTTCAGCTGAAATTTTTCCAAATTCAATGATATCCTCATCGCGCCTGTCGCCCGTTCCAGCGATGACCCCTATTTTCACAGATGCATCAATATTTTCCATATACGCCCGAACGGCATTAAGTCCTGCAGGGTTATGAGCGAAATCCAGTAACACCTTGAACCTATCGAACTCAAAGAGGTTCATTCTACCAGGAGTTTGGGCGGGAGAAGGTATAAAGGTCTGTAATGACATCCTCAGCTCTTCGATCTTTACATTTCTGATAAAACCTGTTAGTGCCGCAGCCAATATATTCTGAACCATAAAAAGAGCTGTTCCATCAAATGTCAGTGGCATATTGGTGGCCTTATCAATTCTGATTTTCCAGCCGGCTTTGTTTATCGTCACATACCCATTTTCATAGATGGCCGCAATCCCTCCTTTTTTGCAATGAGCTTTGACCCTGGTATTTGCCTCATCCATGCTGAATAATGCAACATTACAATCCACTTTCTTTCGCATTTCATAAACGAGATCATCATCAGCATTAAGGACGGCATATCCATCCCTGAAAACCGAATTTGGAACAATGGACTTCACCCTTGCCAATTGTTCGATGGTGTCAATATCCTTTAACCCCAGATGGTCAGGGGCAAGATTAGTAACAATTCCAACATCACAATTGCTGAATGCCAATCCGGATCTCAGCATACCTCCTCTTGCACATTCCACTACGGCAAAGTCGACGGTTGGATCCTTTAGCACAAATTCTGTGCTCATTGGCCCAGAGCAATCGCCCTTTTCCAGCATTCGGTTTTGAATATAGATTCCATCTGATGTGGTATACCCTACCTTTTTCCCTACATTCTTCATTATATGTGCAATCAGCCGTACCGTAGTCGTTTTACCATTGGTTCCCGTAACACCAACAATTGGAATCAGTGCGTTGCTTCCAGGAGGATACAACATATCTATTACAGGTTCCGCAACATTTCTGGGAAAGCCTTCAGTAGGATCCAGGTGCATCCGGAAACCCGGTGCCGCATTTACCTCCAACACCGCTCCATTGTTCTCATTTAATGGCGTAGTAATGTCCGGCGCCATTACATCCATTCCGCATATATCCAACCCAATTACCCTGGATACCCGCTCTGCCATAAAAACATTGTAAGGATGTACCTTATGAGTCACATCTTTTGATGTTCCGCCGGTACTCAGGTTAGCTGTCGTTTTTAGATAGAGCACCTCTTTCTTTGGCAGCTTAGATTTTAGGGTTAACTTATTTTCTCTTAGTATTCGTTGGGTCATCTTATCCACGACAATCTCTGTCAACACATTTTCATGACCATAACCTCTTCTGGGATCTGAATTCACCTTATCTATCAGCTGTTGGATCGTCGATTTTCCATCACCTATTACATGTGCAGGTGTCCTCTTCGCCGCTGCAATAAACTTGTGATCGATTATTAGCAACCTGTAGTCAAATCCCACAATGTATTTCTCAACGATTACTCTACGCGAATAATTTTGAGCTGTGTCAAATGCGGCGTTTGCTTCCTTCTTAGTGTCGATGTTGATCGTTGCACCCTTACCGTGATTGCCGTCAACTGGCTTTATTACAACTGGAAATCCAAGGCGATTGAGCTCCCTTTCCAGCTCCTCTTTCCGCCTGATAATCACACCTCTTGGAACTGGTACTCCAGCGCGCTCCAGCAGGTACTTGGTATCCTCCTTATCACATGCTAATTCTACGGCAATACTACTCGTCTGACCGCTGATCGTAGCACGAATTCTTTTTTGATTAACGCCATATCCCAGCTGAACGAGAGAATATTTGTTCAGCCTGATGTAAGGAATGTTTTTTGACTTAGCTTCTTCAACTATTGATCCGGTACTGGGCCCCAATCTTCCACTCTCCCGAAGCTCACGCATAGCCTGTATATCTATGCTAAGATCATAATCTTCATTCTCTACAACTGCCCTGACAATTCTAATAGAAGCTTTGGCAGCGTAGATACCCACCTTCTCCTCTGTGTAAGAAAATACCACATTGTAAACACCGGGATCAGAGGTTTCCCTGGTTCTCCCAAATCCGCAATCCATTCCGGCAAGGCTTTGAACTTCAAGGGCAATATGTTCCGCAATATGCCCCATCCACGTGCCTTCCTTTACCCGCTTAAAAAATCCTCCCGGCGTACCTTCAGAGCAGCGGTGTTCATACATGGATGGAAGCATCTTTTTTAAACGCGTATAGAAACCCTTGATCTTATTGGATGGCCGCAATTCCATCTGCTCAAGATCAAGGCGCATGACAATGAGCTTATGTCTGCGATTGGACCAATAGTTGGGTCCCTTCATCACGCGTATGTCTAAGATCTTC
>DTRI01000086.1:7630-15265 GCA_012966015.1 Flavobacteriales bacterium
TTTTGATATGATCGGGTGAGATGAAACGATTACTGACATGTCTGTTCCTGGTTTTTGGATTTTTATTAATTAATTCAAATTTTATCATTTTGTATGCTGATATTTCAAATCATGAAAAAATAAAAAAAAGTAAAAAATCCAATATGTTTGGTCAAATATATGTAAATTATCCCAACAGAGAAAGAAACGAAACAATTTTGTGAAAAATAGTTGTGTTCTCATTCCTCCTGCTTTTCGGTATAAACTACATTTGCAGCGAACTATAACATTAGCAGGGTGGATATTCCGCGTGGCAAGCTCATTGCAATAGGTGGTGCGGTTAATAAGGGAAACGAAGAAGAATTAGAATCTTCGGAACAATCTAACAGTGATTTTTTTGAGCTGGGCATCCTGGCCAGGATGTTAAAGGAGTTGCATGACCCTGGCTCCAGAATTGAGATTATTACCACGGCCTCTGAAATCCCAGAGGAAACCGGACAGCGATATATCGACGCATTTGAGAGGCTGGACCACAGCAATACAGATGTGATTCATATTCAAAGTCGCGAAGATGTGGACAATCCGGAATATGCTGCAAGAATTTTTACCGCTGGCGCAATTCTATTTACCGGAGGTAACCAGCTGCGGCTGAGTTCTATTTTCGGAGGCACGAAATTGAATGAGGTTACGCATAAAAAATATATGCAGGAGGACTTTATAATTGCAGGTACCAGCGCCGGGGCCATGGCTATGTCGAATATAATGATTCAGGGGTCGAGCTCTGTTGCCTTATTGAAAAATGAGGTGAAGATATCGAGTGGGCTTGGATTCATTAGAGATGTTACTATTGATTCCCATTTTGTGAAGAGAGGGCGATTTAGCCGCTTGTTTCAAACTGTGGCTACGAACCCAGCATGCGTTGGAATTGGTTTGGGTGAAGATACCGGGCTACTTATTACAGAGGGAAATAAAATGGAAGCAATAGGTACGGGCCTTGTTATTATCGTGGACGGACAGAATATTCAGCATTCCAATATTGCTGCAGTACCCGATAACGAACCTATTTCCATCGAGAATCTGGTAGTACACATCCTCGTAAAGGGCAACGGATATATTTTGTCGGAGAGGAAATTCTTAGGATCCTACTTCGACTATTTCACGATGGGAATTGAAAACTTAAATAATGAATAGGCCGATTCTCCTCTAAATATTTATTCTCGTAATACGTCTTTATCTTAAGCTCTTCGCTTAGCTCACCCTTCGCATAGATATCTTTAATTTCCTCCACCATTTTACATCCCCTGTCGTGAACCGTTTCAAGGGTATATTCAAACAAGCCTTCGCTGTCGGTTTTCAGATGTACTATTCCCGCGGAATTCAAAATTTCTTGATATATATTTAAATAATATGGGTTAGTCAAACGCTTTTTCAGCTGTTTACTCTTGTGTTGAGGATCCGGAAATGTTATCCAAATTTCCTCGATCTCGTCTTCGGCGAAATAATTCTTCAGGCGTACAATGTCTATTCTGAGAAACGCTGTGTTTATCAAATTCATTTTCTCAGCCTGGCTGGCGCCATGCCACATTCTATCACCCTTTATATCAATTCCAATAAAGTTTTGCTCCGGGTTAAGAGCTGCCAATTGAACGGTATAGTCACCCTTACCACATGCCAGCTCTAAGATTATGGGATTGGTGTTCCCGAATAGCCTTTCCGCCCAGCATCCTTTTAGAGAAAATGGATCGCTGGAGCTGACAAAATCAGGTTCAAATACATTCCTGTATTTTCCTAAGTCGGTGTAGCGTATTCGTTTCTTTTTGTTCGACAAACCTACCGAACCCGGGATTATTGCTTGGATTCTTCAAAGAGCTGTATGTCATAGCTCTCCATTATTTCGTTCGCCAAAAGCTTCTTGCAAGCCTCATCCACCTTCCTGTGTGCTTCTTCCTTGTTCGCAGCCTCGAGTCCCAGGGTGATGTGTTTCCCTATTCGTACATTCTCAATATCAGCCAAGCCAAGATTTTTCATACTTGATGTAACTGCTTTGCCTTGTGGATCTAACAATGCCTTAAGCGGCATAACATCTATTTCAGCTCTGAATCTCATAATATTTCTTCTTTCTAACTGGGTTTGATAATACTCTTAAGCAAAGAGGTTAGGATGTACAAAATTATAACAATCGTAAACCCAATAAAATGAAAAACTGAAATAATTATCAATGATGTAATGATAAACAGATACTGCGTCTTATTTTCACTCCATAAAGTAGATTTCATTTTCAAAGAGAACATGGGAACTCTCGATACCAGGAGGAAGGAAGTTATACCTGACAGCAACGCCAGGACCTCAGGGTTTACCAAAATACTTATATCAACATGCTGATACCCTGCCAGCGGCAGAGAAGCCAACAAAATGGCATGTGCCGGAGTTGGAAGGCCTATAAAAGAATCTTCCTGATCTGCACCAAGATTGAATTTCGCCAAACGCAGCGCAGAGAAAAGTGGAATAACGGTTGCTGCATAAGGTAGCATGGAGCCGGAAGGTGAACTGACCAACATCAGCTTATACATGATTATCCCTGGCAACAGGCCAAAGCTGACCATATCCGCCAAAGAATCGAGCTGTTTTCCCAAATCTGAGTAGGCCCCGAGTAATCTTGCCGACATTCCGTCGATAAAATCGAATATCGCGGCAATCCCTACCAGATAGCAAGCTATCAGCAATCCATTCTCGTGTGAGCTGAATGCCTGCGTGATACCCAGGAATCCGCAAATAATATTCAAAGCGGTAAAAATGTTGGGTATGTTCTTTTGCATAGTGAGCTTGACAATTTCTCCTCAAAAGTATCTCTTATATCCATACATGAACCATTTTCCGGTTAAAACGTACAATAAAGCAGGAGTTTCGTTGTTTAAAAGTATTGAAGAAACGCACCATCAGGGCTACCTGATTCATTAACTTTCAACCACCATGCAAAAAGTACTCGCTTCACTATTATTTTTAATTTTTGGAGGTTTATCATATTCACATGCTCAGGCTCCAAAATACAGCAATGAATTCCTGGCTATTGGTGTTGGTGCACAGGCACTGGGTATGTCAAATGCTTTTGTGGCCCGCGTTGATGACGTGACCGCAGGATATTGGAATCCGGCAGGTTTAATTGGAATTCAAAAGGATGTGCAAATTGGGTATATGCACAACGAATATTTCGCTGGCATCGCCAAATACGATTACGGAGCCATCGCTGCTAGAATTGATGAATCTACCGTTTTGGGGATTACGCCTTTGTTGCGAGTTGGCGTGGATGATATAGCCAATACTACCGAACTTTTTGATGCTGATGGCAATCCCAACTACGACAGGATCAAATCATTTTCCGTAGCCGATTATGCATTCCTCTTTTCATACGCCAAGGCCTCTAAGAAAAAGGGGCTGACATATGGAGCCAATGTCAAAGTAATCTATAGAAAAGTTGGTGAATTTGCTACTGCCTGGGGATTTGGCCTGGACATAGGTGCCCAATACAAAATAGAAAAGTGGCGATTTGGAGCAATGGGAAGAGACATTACCTCCACATTTAACGCATGGAACTTTAATACTGAAAAGCTCAAAGAGGTGTACGAGATTACCAACAATGAATTACCCCAGAACTCCCTGGAAATTACGCTCCCCAAGATAATTTTGGCAGTGGGAAGACATATAGAATTTACAGAAAAGTTATCTTTATATCCAGAGATCGATTTCGATCTGACATTTGATGGTAAAAGAAATGTTCTTCTGCGAAGCAAGGCCTTAAGCATTGATCCCCATATGGGATTTGAACTTCAGTACCGTGACTTTATATTTCTTCGTGGAGGAATAGGTTACATCCAGCAAATAACAGATTTCGATGGATCAAAATCCTACACAGTGCAACCAAACTTGGGCCTGGGTGTAAAGATCAAAGGAATTTCGATAGATTACGCACTAACCAATATAGGGCAAAGCGTGGGATTATTATCTAATGTGTTCTCATTTAAAGTAGACATAAACAAAAAAGCCAAATCGACCTAGGTGAAAAAATATTTTCAAATATGTGTACTTACTTTTTTGCCCTTTCTGTCCTTTAGCCAACCTTCCTACACCAACGACTGGATAGACTTCAGCAAGAAATACTATAAGATATCAGTGGCCGCCGATGGCCTGTATCGAATTGACAGAAACCTTTTGCTTATCTCAGGTGTGAGCATTGTAAATCCCGATAATTATCAACTATTTTATAAAGGAAAGGAAATAGCCATCTATATAGAAGGTGATGGGGATGGTTCTTTTGATGCCGGAGATTATATTGAATTTTATGGGGAGCGAAATACGGGATGGTTGGATTCCAGCCACTTTGCCAACGCCGCCTGGCACGCAAACCCCGATTACAGTTTTTATACAGATACATCTACCTATTTTCTAACCTGGGATGTCGCGGGCATTGGTAAGAGAATGGCCAATGAAAATTCAGTAGATTTTTTTAATTACAGCCCTGCCAGCTATTTCAAGAGTGAGGTTAGAAATAATTATTCCAGCTATCACTACGGTGGGATATACGTTATACAAGGAGAGGCCATATACGATCCTGAATTTACAGAGGGAACGGGCTGGTTTTCCAATGCATTTACCGGGTCAGCGAACTACCTTATTAATACCCCAAACCTGTACAGTGCAGGGCCATCTGCTGAAGTAGAGCTCAAGTTAATAGGCACAAACTTGCAAAGCCACAGCGTTACTGTCTCCTTCGCAAACTATAGCTCTACCCAAAATTACAATGAGATTGCGGCAGACCAAGTCAATTTTACGGTTTCTTCTGCCACTCTGGGACCATCAAACAACCTTATATTAAATGCCATAGGTAGCTCGCCAGACAGAAATGCCTTGAGCTATGTGAATGTAATATACCCCCATACCATGGAGGTAGGTGGCGACAGCACACAATTAATGATTGTACCAGATGACGGAGCACAAATAAAAACAAGATTGGACATAACCGGTTTTGTGGGCAGCACTGCAATCCTGTATGAGCTTACCAATGACAGACGTATTGCAACTGTGGTAGGTACCACAATGCAAGCACTGGTGCCGAATACAGGCGCGGACAAAACGTGTTTCTTGTCAAATGAAAGCGCGGTTAACCATGTTTCTTCGCTTACCAAAGTGGGGGGGGCTGGATATTTTAGGCGATTCACCAAGATACCCAGGGATTCAGCCTACATAATTGTAAGCCACAATAATCTGTGGGCCAGTGCCAAAGAATATATTGACTACAGAGGTCGACCAGAAGGTGGGGCTCACGATACCATTCTGGCCAATATAGATGATCTATATGACCAATTTTCTTACGGTGTTAAGAAACACCCTATAGCCATCCGGGAGTTTTGTGCTTACGCCATCGATAGCTTCAGTTCTCCACCCAAATATCTGTTGCTATTGGGTAAGTCGATTAACTATCCATCCAGCAGGTCCGGGGTTAATTATTTCGATAACCTGGTGCCTACATACGGTTGGCCGCCATCTGATAATTTGATAACAAGTGGCCTGGGCTCTGCCCAGCTGGAACCGGCCATTGCAACAGGCCGAATTGCAGCCAAATCAAACACAGAAGTTGACTGGTATCTGAACAAAATGAAAGAGCACGATTTGAATCCGGCTTTTCCCCATCCAACTGCACAACAAATCTTAAGTGAACGCAACTGGATGAAACAGATTTTACACTTTGGTGGTGGTTTCAATGAAGGTGAGCAAAGTAAATTCAGGGGCTACCTGAACGGATATGAAGCTATTATAGAAGACTCTCTCTTTGGTGGGTTTGTAACGGAAGTATTCAAGAATTCATCCGATCCTGTACAGCACACAATATCGGACTCCATAACAAAGCTCATAAATACCGGTGTTTCGATCATGACATTTTTCGGTCACGCCTCTGGAAGCGGATTTGACCAGAACATCGACTATCCAGATTACTATAACAACGCCAATGGCAGGTACCCGCTTTTGATCGCCAATTCATGTTTGGTGGGAGACATTCATCAACCTATAACTCCATCTACCTGGAGCAATAGCGAACAATGGGTAATACATGAAAGAGGCGTGATTGTATTTTTAGCCTCTGTATATTATGAATTACCCGAGCGTTTGAACAAATTCTCCTCAGAATTATACAAAAATATCAGCTTCAAAAATTATGGCAAAAGCATAGGTGAGCAGGTAAAACAAACTATTAAAACAATACAGGTCGATGCCAGTGTAAAAATAACCTGCCTGGGAATGACTCTGCATGGCGATCCTGCCATGGTGATAAACGCACACCCTCTGCCGGATTACACAATTACCACTAGCGACGTTTTCACAACACCTAACGTGATAACCTCGGAAATAGATTCTTTTGACCTCCATCTTATCGTATCAAATATTGGAAGGGCAACCAGCCAAAGCGTTAGTATTGAGGTTGCCAGAAAATATTCAGCTGAATCCCAAATTGATAATCCGGATCCTATTAGGAAAACAGTGCCATATATCCCCTATAAAGACACCGTAACTTTTAGATTTGCCGTGTCATCCCCGGAAGGAGTGGGAATTAACAAATTCGACATCCACATTGATCCGTCATATGCAATTCTTGAAATTACACACGACAACAATTATTTGCTGAATTACGCAATACCGATAAATACGCAGGAACTTATTCCTGTATACCCTTATGAATATGCTGTAATGCCGGAGCAATTGGTAACACTGAAGGCATCCACAGGAACTCCCTTTCAACTTGTTCAGAATTACAAGTTAGAATTGGATACAACGGATTTATTCAATCCGCCATTGGCCAGTACTGTAATCACGCATACCGGCGGAGTAGTTGAATGGAATCCAGCCATCGAACCTTCACTGAATGCAGCTTTGAGCATACCTTCAAACAATGATACGCTGGAATATTTTTGGAGAGCAAGAATAGATTCAACTTCCATTGCAGATAGTAACCACATCTGGAGAGAGAGTAGCTTTCAGTTCATAAAGTATAAAAAAGGTTGGGGGCAATCGCATTTTTTTCAGTTCAAAAAAGATGACTTCAACTTAATCGATTACAATCGAACCGACAGAACTTTTGATTTTGTGAATACCCCTAAACAGTTGCATTGCACAGTTATCGGTAATGCCTGGAATGATGATCAATACTACGCAACAGAATACAGGATTGATGGTGCTACTGAGATGTCGAGTAGCTGTAATGTTAATGATGCTATTCTCGTTGCTGTTATTGATCCGGTGAGCTTGAAACCATGGAATACACTAGATTATAACTTTGGCCAAAAGAATAATCCCGGCTGCGGGTTTGTCCCTAATTTTAATGCGTTTGTGTTCTGGTGTGGGCCGCTAGATAGTGTATACAGAGCCAACATGGCTAATATGCTGAATAGCATCCCGGATAGCAATTATATCCTGATCTACACTTTTAAGAAAGCCAACTTTAAGCAATGGGAAGATACCTTATACAATGCTTTTCAGGCTTTGGGCAGCACCGAAATAACCGACAGCATAAACTGTCCTGACGATAATATCCCTTATATCTTCTTTATCAAAAAGGGTGACATCAGTACTCTTCAGGAAATTACCGGAGCTCCATTTGACACGCCG
>DTRI01000087.1 GCA_012966015.1 Flavobacteriales bacterium
TGGACTAGAGGTCAGAAATCATGGCGATTGGTAAATTCACGACAGCCGTTCGAGCCGCTAAAACGATTAAAAGCATGTTGCCCGACAGTTTCTTTGAGGACATGAAGAAATATGTTGAAACCCAAGTCCAGTCCGTAATTGGAAAAATGAACCTCGTGAGCCGAGAAGAATACGAGGAGCAGAATAAACAGTTACGTCAATTGCGCGAGAAAATTGAAACATTAGAACAATCAACCGCAAAACCCCACGAACAAACTGGACCAGTCAGTGGGGGCGGGTCAAATTCGAGGCGGATCATGGGACAAAGGCAAGAAAATTGGCCAATGCTCCAGACGAAATTATGATGAACCGGGTTCGCGAACGTTTTTTACCGGCTTCCGATTAGTTAAACCAAAAAATTAGCAGAAAAGTTTGTTGCGTGGCCCTCTAGTGTGAATAGACACAACATGAATCCTAAAAGCAACATTGCTCGAAATATCATCCATTTTGCGACCAGCAATTTGTATCGGCAAGTCCTTGGTGTGCTTACCACGTTCTTTCGGCCGACATTGCTGGGACCCGAGCTGTATGGGCTTTTCAGTCTGCTAAATATCCTGCCAATGTACGCCACTTACGGGCACCTTGGAACGCGAACGGCGATGCGATTTCAAATCCCGCAATTGACATCAACCGATCCGGACTTGCTCGCCAACATAAAACAAAATACCTTGGCGACAACGGTGACGGTCAATGTCTTGGTTGCTTTGATGGTCAGCCTCTATGCATTGTTTTACGCGCCTGCAGGAGCGCACCGTGATGGTTGGATGCTAATTTCAGTGGTGATCATTCTCAATTGTGTTTATGAGCACTATGTGTCCGAACTAAAAGGGTATCAACAATTTGTCCTAGTCAGTCGCATTACTTATTTCAGGTACACGGCCAATTTCCTATTTACAGTGTTTTTTATTTACTACTGGAGTTTTTATGGAGCAGTAATGGCGCTGTTATTGTCGGTGTTGCTCTCATTGATACAGTTGAATCGATACCAGCCTTTTTCTATTCCTAAACAGATTAGATTCGAGACCATTGTTCAGCTCGTTAAAACCGGGGCACCCATCGTTGCACTTGATCTGGTTAATGTGAGTTTGAAAAGTGTCGACAAATTGCTTATCGTTCTGCTTATGGGAACCACGGCGTTGGGCTATTATGCGCTTGCAAGTATGCTGATCGGCTTTTTAATGAATATCCCTGGCGCATCCCGAGAGGTCAATGAGCAAGTGTTGATGAGCGAACACTCTTCCCTTAGTGTTTACCAACAACTAAGTGAATATTGGCTTAAGCCAATGAGATTTACCGCTTATTTCATGCCCATCCTCATTGTTGGCGCCTACTATTGTGTACCGACTTTTGTTGATTTGGTATTGCCCGACTATCATCATGCCATTTTACCTGCCCAACTGCTGATGGTCGGGTCGTATTTTCTCGCATTGAGTTATCCCTGCCGCGGGATCATTGTTGCAAATCACTGGCAAAAACAGGCGGCAAAATCAGGGGCGGTGTCTGTTGTTCTGAGCGCACTATTGATCGTGACGACTATATCTAGCGGCTACCAATTGCCAGGGGTCGCTGTCAGTGCTGGCGCAGCCTATTTTACTTTGTTCTTGATTCTGAGTTTGTTTATCATCATCCGTTTTCGCCAATCGGTCAGGGCATTTTCTACTCAGATGGCCGAGTTGATGCTGCCCTTTATTGTCATGGTTGCTGGTATTGCGACTGTTAATTATTTCACTGAGCAATTGACGGTGCACCCGGTGTTTGTCAGTATGGTCGCACTAATTTTATTTATGTCGGGATACTTGCCACTACTGTTTCTTGGTAAAGTATTAAATCGATATTCATTGCCCACTAGAAAACAGAAGTCGAAATGACCGCAGGCTATGATGAGCTTCATGTCCAAGTCGCACAGGGGCCCTATATTGCGGCGACATCGCTACCCCTTCAATTGCTGAACGGGCTTAAACGAAAGCTGCAAACGTTGTGTTTCGAGGAAATTGATCCGCGCCCAGAACAGGCAGATGTTCGTATTCAAATGAAGTCTCGATGGGTCGAACATGTGCCCGAAAGTGGTTGGCAAATGGTGGCACTTTATGGATTTTGGTTAACCACAGAAAATGGGGTCGTTACCGTTTACTTTTTATGTAAGCGAACCGCCATTGTTAGGATCTGTTTTTCTCGCAACATGACGATAGAGCTTGTTGATCACCCCAAATCACTAGGTCGTCTTAACAATGCCCTAATGTTTTGTCTTAATGTCGCTTTTGTACAACAGAGCAAATTGTTACTACATGGCTCTGCATTTGCGAAGAATGATCACGCCTTTCTTGTATTTGGCCAACGAGGCATTGGCAAGACTCAAATGAGTTTGAACCTGTTACACCAGGGATGGAGTTGCTTAGCCGATGACAAATTCGTGCTCAACAATGGAGACGTGCACCGATTTCAAAAAACGATGCTACTACGTGATCATCATTTTCAGGCACTGCCATGGTTAACTGGTGTTGTCAGCAACGATAACAAGTCAAAACTCAGTCCCAGTATGCGAAAGTGGTTACGCCGGCTAATTCACACATATGTGCCTGAAAAACTGTTACCTAACGAAGACCGAATTTTAAATCATGGCCGGCAATACTCGGTTGAGCAGTTGTTCCCATCTAACCCGATATGTAAGATGCTCCACCCCGATGCCGTGATCATTTTACGACCGGCCCAGACGCTTTCTTGTCACCGGATTGCAAAATCTCAAGCTATTAGTCACATCAACTTGTTGCAACGATTGGCAAATGCCGAATTTAATAGTCTAAGCGATTTTGTCGCCATAAACGACGGGATTGAGCCATACTCATTATTGGACAAGTTAGACGATCATCTATCTGATGCGCCCTGTTATTTACTTGCTATACCTCAAGGCTTGAGTATTGATAATTTGTGTAAGGAGCTCGTTCGATGTATTCAATTGCGGTAATCATTCCAACCTATAAACGCTATGACGATTTAAAGGTCTGCATTCAGTCGATAATAGGCCAAAGTCGTCATCCTGAAGAACTTATTATTATCGATGATGACGAGTTGCCGGATATACCACAAAGTCATATCTAAGCAACTTACATCATATCCGTGTTTAAGTAAGTTTGCGGCTAAATAGGCTATCCCTATTGGTGGCGAACAATTTTTACGAGTAGATGGGCTACCATCCGGATAAAGATAAACTTTTCCTGGAGGAAAAATTAACATCATTTTATTAAATTTTTTCATTTACCCTCACCATTTCGTTAAACAATACTATTACCAATCCTTTTGGACTGTCAAAATTTTGCTGTTTTGGACAATATATATAAGACCGAGAACAATCTATCAATACGTTTTTTCTAGTATCAGATGTGTATTTTTACTTGAACTTACTAAACAATCTCATAACTTCTTTGATTACTTTAATAATTGGAATTTATATTGTAAAAAGGGGTAGTAAAATTAAATGGTGAATTCAACTCCCAAGTGCAACTCTACCTGTCGGTAAGAGGGCAAGCTGCGGTAGCATCTGTAGCCTGTCTCTAACCGCCAAGCAAGAGGAGCACACATGAGAGGCTACACGCAGCTTACCCAAGAGGAACGATACCAAATCTATATCCTGAAACAAGCCGAATATAACCAGGCCCAGATAGCCGAAATGCTGGAGCGAGATAAATCGACCATCAGCCGGGAGTTGCGTCGGAATCGGGGTCTGAGGGGATATCGCCCCCGACAGGCCCATCATCTGGCACTGGCAAGGCGCCATGGCAGGGCCGCGCCCCGCATCAGCGATGAGATCTGGCAACAGGTTGAGGCGCTGATCCGTGATGAGTGGAGCCCGGAGCAGATCGTTGGCCGGATTAAGATGGAACAAGGGGTTGGTATCAGCCATGAGTGGATTTACCAGTATGTCTACGCAGATAAACGCTCAGGCGGTGACCTGTACCGATATTTGCGCTGCCAGAAGGCCCGGCGCAAGCGCTATGGCACCTATGACCGGCGAGGCTGCATCCCCAACCAGGTATCAATTGATGAGCGCCCGACCATCGTCGACAGCAAGCGCCGCTTCGGTGACTGGGAGGGTGATACTGTGATCGGCAAGGGCCACCGGGGCACCTTGGTGACGCTGGTCGAGCGCAAGTCCTTGTATACGGTCATCCGATCTGTCATCAACAAGACGGCGAAGGCCGTCCGGGGTGCTGTCGTGGACGGGCTCAGCCCGTACATCGACTGGGTGCATACCATCACCTATGACAATGGTAGGGAATTCGCTGACCACGAAGGCATGGCCAGTGACCTTGATACCCGTATCTATTTCGCACATCCTTATGCCTCCTGGGAGCGGGGGCTGAACGAGAATACCAACGGACTCATCCGCCAGTACTTTCCGAAAGGTCGGGACCTGACAACTGTGACCAGGCACGAAATTAACAAGGCCATGGACAAACTCAACCACCGTCCGAGAAAATCGTTGAGCTATCGGACACCCTTTGAAGTCTTCTTTAATACCAGGACTTCACTAACTGTTGCACTTCTAAGTTGAATCCGCGAATGAGTATAAGTAACAAAAAATCGACACTTGCGATTATATGTTTTCTATTTGGTGGATTCGGTGTTCATCGCTATATGGTGGGTAAGTTTGGCACTGGACTTTTAATGCTGTTTACGGGAGGTGGGTTGGTAATTTGGTGGCTACGTGATTTCCTTTTGATTCTAAGAGGGAACTTTACCGACAAACAGGGAAATAAGATTAGCTCTCAGCCCTCAACAAATCTGGTTTCCTTACCGAACCGGTTTATAAAACATCTCAAAAAATATCAATTGGAATTATCAATGGTCGGTGCTAATTGCTTCAGTGCTGACAATAAAGCAAGATCTTTTTATGTTACAAGTAGTTTTAATGGTGAGGGGAAAACGACCACTGCAATTAGTATGGCCTATGCTCTATCAATGGAAAACAACGCCGAAGTTCTGCTCATCGATGGCTCTATTGATTCGCCAAAGCTGCATCAACGTTTCAGAACAAATAGATCTCCTGGCCTTTCCGAATCTCTTTATGGTGATTCTTCATTGGAAGATATCATAAAAAAGACTACCCATAACAAATTAAGCCTTATCACTTGCGGTTTAATTCACCCCAGGAACGACCCTACCAAATTTTTTCCATTAGGCAATGAAAAACTCAACGAGCTGCTCACTAAAGCATTAACCCAGTTTGATTACGTTGTTTTTGATGGCCATTCTCTTTTGAACTCCGCAAGAACGGTTAACATTGCCCATCATTTTGATGGGATGATTTTGGTGGTTGAATGTGAAAGGACAAAATGGGAAGTCGTACAAATGGCCTCAGATAAAGCGCTAAGCATAGGTGCTAATGTTCTGGCCGTCGTATTGAATAGACGAAAATACTACATTCCTAAGTTTCTCTACGACAGAATATAATCACCACAGCCACACAGAAGAATATGCGAATAGAATTCGTTAAACTATTTCAGAAAAGGGTATGATAACCAATGAAGAGACATGGGTTTGCCCATTTCCTTGGTGTATTTGTTCTTTTGTCAGGATGTGTGGTCGACCCTAAAGTGCCTCCAGGAAAAGAGATAGAGTTAGAGACTACAACCTTTTCGTTTGATCAGGAGATTTATCCAACTTCATCAGGGTTATTTCCGAATTATAGATTAGCACCTGGCGATGTCCTCGATGTTTTGTTTAAAATCGGTACCTGGCAGCAAAAAGAAGAATTCCGACTCGCAGTAGACCACACCATCAGTGTTAAATTTATCAACAGTCCTAATCTTAATGAAACTCAATTAGTTCAACCAGATGGGATTATTTCTCTGCCCTATGTAGGTGAAGTGTATGTGGTCAATAAATCCATCAAGGAATTGACCAAGGAACTTCAAGATATGTACAGGGCTATTTTACGATATCCTGAGCTTTATATTATCGTTCCTGAATTTCGCTCCAGCATTAAGGAACTGAAAAAGGATCTTCACACTGCACCACGTGGACTCAGCCGCCTCGTCACCATTAGACCTGACGGGTACGTGACCTTCCCTCTCGCCGGAGAGTTTTTTGTGGCTGACAAAACAATTCCCGAAGTGAATGAAATTCTCAATAAAGTCTACGATGATTTGCATCCTGGCCTGCATGTTGATCTTTTCCTTGAAGAGCATTCCGGCGCCCTTGTTTATGTCATGGGGGAAGTTGCCAAACCTGGAGCCTTTAAGATTCAGCGCCCAATTACCATTCCGAATGCTATTACTCTTGCAGCAGGCCACACCAAATTCGCTGCACTTGAAAACGTGATTGTATTCCGCAGACATGAAAATAAAATTGTCGGCACCTCTATCGATCTTCGCTCGACCCTCAGCGTTGAGGAGCAAGCGAACTTCTTTTATCTGAAGCCGGATGACATCGTCTATCTTCCCAAAAGAAATCTGGCCAGTATTGGCGATATCATGGAAGATGTCGGCAGAGCATTTCTGTTCCGCGGCTGGAGTATCGGACTCGATGGACAACTATATGTGAACCCACTCATCGGCAGGTAACTTTTCTAGCTTGCTATTTAGCTAAGTAAGGAGGGGTGTTTATGCAGAATGAAGCAGTGCAGAATACGGAAGATTATGTAAGAGAAATTGTTACGATCTTTTTTGTCCAGTTAAAGACAATTTTTCTAGTAACTATCATTATCAGCCTCTGCGCTGTTTACGTCGCCTATTTCTGGCCACCCACGTATGCTGTTTACGGGACGGTTCTCCTAAAGGCAAAAAAGTTAGAGAAAAGCCCGGAGAGTTTAGAACAGACACAGATTAGGCATTTCGAGTTGACCAAAGAAGATCTTAGCTCGGAAATGGAGATGATGACTTCACCAGATTTAATCCGGTCAACGATCATAGCTATGAGTGAAGAAGGAACTTACTATCCGGAAATGAAGAATAGTCAAGATCAGATTAGTCGGACCATCAATTCACTTAAATCCCAATTTACAACGGAATTGCTCCCAAATTCAAACATCATCAAATTAACATTTTCAGATCGAAATTCTGGATTTGCCAAAAAGCTTCTGCAACAACACATGGATCAATACCTTAACTACAGAAGAAAAATCTATTCACCTATAGAGGTGACTTCCTTTTTTGAGAACCAGACAAAGAAATTCGATATCGATCTAAAAGAAAAAGAAAATGAACTAAAAACACTCGTCAAACAGACTGGTGCTGCCGATCCCAGCCAAAAAATATCTAATAACCTACTGATTCAAAAAGAAATAGAGCAACAGCTGATTGATCTGGAAAATGCCGTAATGGACAAAAGGCAATCTTTTACACATATAGGCAAAGCATTGCGGTCAGACGATCTACCACTTTTTTCATTCATTGATCATTATCCAATCAACCAGATTAGTGTAAGACTACAAGATCTGATTATCCAAAGAGATCAAGAGTTGGGAGACTTCGGACTAGAGAGTACACAAGTGCCGTCCTTTTTTGAGAGACAAACCGGCGCTACTAATTCCAGCCGGAAAATATCTAATAGCCTGTTGATCCAAAAGGAAATAGAAAAACAGCTGATTGATCTGGAAAATGCAGCAATGGAAAAAAGGCAAACTTTGGCACATATAGAGAAGGTATTACTGGCAGCTGATTTACCATTATTTTCTTTCATTGATCATTATCCAATCAACCAGTTCACTGTGAGGCTGCAGGATCTGATTATCGAAAGGGAGAAAGAGTTGCGAGAATTTATGCCGGAAAGTAAAAGAATACAAAGCTACGATCAACAAATAGCCAAGGTTCATAAGTCACTGCAGTCTGAAGTTCAAGGTTATGCCAATGACCTCTCCAACAAACTTTTCATCGATGAAAATAAAATCGCTGTACTTACCGAGAAATTGAAAAGTATTCAAGCCCAAAACGTTCATCTCAACGATGTCCTTATTCAAGGGAATCAAATCAAAAGAGATGTTGGCCTATTAGAACAGTCATACAAAATCTTTATGCAACGTTGGGAAGAAGCAAAAATCAACGCAACATCTGACGCTGGCAACCTTTTCTCTATCAGCATTCTAACCGCACCATATTATTCTGGGAGTCCCATCTTCCCTAACAAAACAACTGTTATTCCATTTGGCATTATTGCCGGTCTGTTGGCCGGTATAAGCCTCGGTTTTCTGAGGAATTATTTCGACCATACGGTGAAAAGACCGGAAGATATCAAAAGATTCACAGACCTCCCGGTTCTTTTCTCAATCCCCAAGTGGCACGGTTACTAAGTAATCTTTAGCGATGCGATATACATGTTTTCTGTTTTATATTGACATGATTTTCCAAATTACAGTTTTCAAACATAAGAGGAAGCTAATTACAGCATTTTTCAAGACACAATATTCTAAGAGATAGGTAAGGATAAGCTTCAAACAGAGAAAGCATAATTATTTCCAACTGAATATCGAAACCAGGTCAAATCGAGCATGCTACTGGTAACTATCTTTAACAGTGTCCTAGCCTTAATTCTATTGATCTTAGGCTCTCCCTTACTCATATTTCTTGCCATACTGTTGAGAATTACAGGTGGTCCTCCAGTTTTTTACAAAGGAATACGCCTCGGAATCAATAAGAAAACATTTGTAATCTATAAATTCAGAACGTTACCGGTTAATGCACAACAGATCATTGGTGCCGAACTGCTTTCCGATAACCATCACATGGTTTCCCCGTTAACCAGATTCCTTCGCGCTACGAGACTAGACGAAATTCCTCAGCTTATTAACATTCTAAACGGTGATATGGATTTTATTGGCCCGCGGCCGGAGCGCCCTGAGGTTTATGAAACCCGTTGTAAAAACATCAAGGACTATGACAGACGATTCATGGTCAAACCGGGATTGATTGGCTATTCACAGCTTTTCACTCCCCACGGCACTCCGAAGATAGTCCGAACTCATATCGACAATCGATTGATGTTGAAAAAAAGACAATTTTCCTGGTCTATCTACCTTATTGTCTACACAATTTTGATTATGCTTAGAGATGTTTACAAAGAAGGAATGATTTCTTTTCGCACTTTTATCAATACACGAATACGAAAAAAATATGCCGAACACCGTACAAGCAGGCGCTTGCGCCCTCAAAATATCACGGTCTATTGGAGACTTGCTTCAGATCAATCACGACCTTACCAAACAGAAGTCATATTATTTGATATCAATGACAATTGTTTTCGTTTACACAGCAAAGAAAAACTTCCTCGCGGCGCATTAGAATTCAAACTTTCTAGACAGATCACCAGAGACAATCGCCATAAAACAAAAAGAGCCCTCTGCAAAGGTGAGGTCGTTATTGAGCGAACTAAAGAAGATGACTCTATGCCTCATATAAGCATTATTCACTACTCACCTGTATCCCAACTGAATCAGTACTTGATGGACAAATATTTTACCGAACAAAGTATGGCGTGACGAATGGCAAAAGCTCTCTCTTATAAGTCAGGTACCGGGTATCCAATCTATGTATTAATTTCACTGCTTGTAGTCTGTGCAACGGTTGCGCTGCTGACTACACCATACCCCCAATTCTCTTTTCTGCCTGCTTTTCTTATTGGTATTTTTCTGTTTCTTTATAGGTTTTCTACTGCCGGCTTTTATATAATTGTCTTCTTGATGCCCTTTGGTGCTTTTCGTAATTTATGGGGACCTCTCGCATCGGTCAAAATACACTGGGTCCTTGCCTTTCTGCTCATTGTCATTATTGGACTACAACTGATTGTTGAAAAACGCTTTCCTCGCTGGCTTAAGATGAATTTGTGGCCTTTGCTTATATTTTTCCTGCTAGCTAATCTTGTTTCTACCTTACTGACTGACTACCCTGAGTCCGCCCACAACTCATTATTACGACTCGTTGTCGCATGTTTTTTCATTGGCTTAAGTCTTCTACTCGTCGACAAAAAGGGATTCAAGACAACTCTACCAAAGGTCCTTTCCGTAAGTATTTCGCTAAGCGCCTTCTTCGCAGTGATTGGTTACTTTTTTTATGTTGCGCTGTTTGCCGCAGATGCGACGGCTGGAGAATTTACTAGAGGAACTGGGGGGACAACTTGGGCAAGCAGCCTTTCTCTCAGTATTGCGTTCGCATTTCCTCTATTGGTTTATCTTATTATTCATGCCCAAACAGTTAAAAGTCGCTTGTTCTATATCTTTCTTGCCAGTATTAACGTTGGCGGCATGGTCACTACTTTTTCTCGTGGCGGCGCACTTATTCTCAGTATCATATTACTTTTGTGCGCCATTCATTATCGACGTTATCTAAAGCCTAAACATCTTGGTTTTGTTTTTCTCTTCGCCGCAATTATCTTCACCACTGTCATCGCCGTAACGCCACCTTCCTATTGGGAAAGACAAGAAAGCTTAACAAAATGGCAGGACCCATCAATCGGCAGGAGGGTATCTTATCTAATTGTCGGCTGGCAGTCTTTTAAGGAAAATCCTTTTCTGGGATCCGGTACCGGCACATTTCGTGATCTTTATTCCAAGTCAAACTATGCGCGAGTTTTTGCGAAAGAAGGTTCTACAACCCGTCGCTTTGCTCATAATACCTATGTCGAGGTGTTAGTAGGTAGTGGCACCTTAGGCTTTTTGATTTTTTTGCTTTTGCTCCACCGAAGCTGGCGAAATTTTTCCTCTGCTTACAAAATTTTCGAAGAAAATCAAGCAAAGGAGATGATGTCAATTGTATTCAGTTACCAGATGAGTTTTTTGGCAGTCTTACTGTATTTTTTCTTGCACAGCGGCATAGATAACAAGTTTTTTCTGCTCATCTTACCCATCTCCGCAATTGCTTTACGATTAGCCAGAGAAAGCAGGGACTCCGATCAATCCCTTACGATTTGATGATCTTGTCCTCGGCCATTTTTGTTATCTCTTTTTTGGTGATAGTAATAGTTCTATTTGGTTACTCCTTCTATTTGAAAATGTTTTTATCATCAAGAATGAATGTCATATTTTCTGACTCTATTCCTCAATATCCCTTTGTTTCCATAATTATTGTCTATCGAAATGCTGCTGAGCTTGTCCAGCGAAAAATAGAAAACTGTTTAGCCTTAGAGTATCCCGAAAACCAATTGCAGTTTGTTTTCTACTCAGACGGGTCCTCAGATAATTCATTAGATGTGGTAAACACACATGTCAGTTATAACCTTATCAGCCTCTACTCAAAAACACATAAAGGCAAAATTTCCGCGATGAACCAAGCTGTTGCGGGTGCTGACGGCGACATTCTTGTCTTCTCAGATGTTGATGCGCTATTGGCACCCAACAGCCTAGAATTCTTACTGAAGCATTTTTCCGATCCTGTTGTTGGGGGAGTCTGTGGACAACGAATCATCGCTGATAATCCCACGAACAACATAGAAGGAGCACAAAACTCATACATTCGTTTTGACAGCACTATAAAAATGCGAGAAAGCCTGAGCGGCAGCATCACGGCAAATGATGGTAAGCTCTATGCCATCCGAAAAGAAATGTATCAGGAGATTCCAAGCTCGGTTACCGACGATCTCTTTGTCTGCATGAGCGTTGTTGAGCAAAATAGACGCTTTCTTTTTGAACCAAAAGCCATTGCCTGTATAAAGGTGCCATCACGCAACCCGAATCACGAATGGATTCGCCGGCGCCGGATTGTATCCACTAGTTGGCGCGGTATCTTCATGAAGAAACACCTACTCAATCCAATTTCGTATGGTCAATTCGCTATTGGGCTTTTTGTAAACAAGGTGCTACGTCGCCTTCTATTCCCCTTCTTTGTTATTCTTTTTCTTAGCACATATTTATTGATCGCTTTGCATAGCTTCATTAAACTTTTCTTTGTTATTCAAATTATTGTATATGTCTGTGCCGCTACGTTCCCCCTATACAATAAGAGTCAGTGGCTCCCAAGATTCTTTATGATGTTTAGTGAAAAAGCCTATTATTTTCTATTAGGTAGTGCTGCTTCGTTTATGGGTGTTATTGATTTTCTCTGTGGCAAAAAATTTGAAAAATGGGAACCGATAAAATCAGATTGAGAAATAAACAGATTGAGAAATAAACAGAAGAAGATTGGAATTCTTATTGGTTCCTTAGAGGCTGGCGGTGCCCAGCGCATGGCACTTTGGCTCTTTGAAAGCCTCAACAGGGTAGGTGTTGAAACCTATCTTCTTTCCGTTGACTACAACAAAGACATTATGTTGCCGTCAACAGAGAGTACAAAACCATCATCTCTGAGTGAAAGAATAATTATCTTAAGTCCATTTAGTGTAAACCTGCCAACAATTTTGAAATTCTTTTTCACACCATACCAATGGTTACGGTTGCAATTATATCTTTATCGCCAAGAATTTGATTGCCTCATTAGTTTTATGGAAAGGGCTAATATTCTCAACCTATGCACATTTGGAACTCATAATAAAGTTCTCTCCATTCGCAGCCACCCTGATTTATACATTTCCAAAGATCTGCTAAAACAAAAAAGCATAGATTTTATATATTCCCATGTTCTTCCTCGTGCTTCGTCTGTTGTTTTCAACGCCAATGAAGCCAAAGATGCCTTTGTCGAGCGGTACTCGGTGGGCAACACAATTTGCCGGACTATCTACAATTACTGCCCTGCTAAAACGGTACGTAAACTGGCAGAAGAAAAGTTACCGAAAACTCATTCTCATTTATTTGAAGCACCTGTTCTTCTGGCAGTTGGTCGTTTAAAACCTGAAAAAGGTTTTATTCAACTGATCAGAGCCTTTAGAGAGGTAGCTAAATCCAATAATGCGGTTCGCTTGGTCATTCTTGGCGAAGGCCCGCTCAGAAGACCCCTTGAAAATCAGATCGTATCGCTCAACCTATCAGAAAGAGTTTTCCTTCCCGGTTTTTTCGATAACCCAATGCCATGGATTAACAGCGCCCATATCTTTGTCCTTCCTTCAATCTGGGAAGGTTTTCCCAACGCTTTGCTTGAGGCACTCACCTTGGGAACAGCAATAATTTCAACTGATTGTCGTTCTGGTCCTCGAGAAATCTTATCTCCGGGGTCAAGACCATCAGAGAAAACAAAACAGGTGGAAATAACGCCATTTGGTATTCTTTGCCCACCGCTTTCTTTTTCCTCTTCTAATTTCGCTACAGCTGTCACTGAGCAGGAAATACAAATAGCAGAATCAGTGAAACGCCTCCTCAATGACGAACATTTGCGACAAGATCTGATAGGTAATTCTGCTCAAAGAGCAAAGGAATTCAGTCCAGAAAATATCCTGCCGGAATGGCTTGATCTTATACAAACTTCCCCAAGTTGTTTTTCGATACATTCTGGTTGATTAATCTTCAAACAAGACTGATATTGTCCGGCTCTCTAATCCCGAAAAGTATAAACCCTTCCTGCATTGATTCAAGAAGATGAAGGGAAATTGTTTCTCGTTCTTGTGATTTGATATTGTGATTCTCTGAATAAAACGTTGCCACCTTTAGTTGATAAACTAAAGTTCCCGTATTACTTACTAGAAAGCTGTTCCAGATTCACCCTTTCCGTGCACACTTCATCACTGATCCCATTATGATTGACAGCACTTACACAGTACCGGTAGTGCTTATCAAGGAACATGACTGTATCGACATATTCGGGATTGACTTGCATGTCGGTCAATAATACAAAAGAATCTTCTCCTAACTTCTTTCGTTTGACAATGTATCGATTCGCCCATTCTACCTTCTGCCAATGAATGGTTATGGCTGTTTGTCGTTTTTCAATAGTAAGATTAGTTGGGGATTCTGGTTTTTCATGTGTTTTTCGATCAAGCACATGAAAAGCTGAATATGGAATATTTCTTACAGTGTTCTTATCAATTTCATCCTTCCAGTTTGCTGTCTTGTCATATTCTGTATAGATTTTCGGATGACCGCTGCCACTGACGAGAATCATGCCGTACTCCTGCATGGCTTTTGCTATGATCTTGCCGGCTCGGTCGAGGCCCCAAATTTCAAAATCTTTTTCACTCAATGACGGATCTAGCTGCAGCCGAGCTCCCATTGGCAGGTAATACGGTAGTAATGTTTTGCCATCACTTTTTGTGGCAGGAAAAATGAGGTACTTATTAGGGTAATTCACTCCAAAGGCTATGGCATGGGATATTCGGCCCTCTTTGATTTCCCAGGGTCTCACCAAACCGGCAAAATAGGGAACACCGGCACCGCGGCTTTGAAAACCAGACGGAGGAACAGCGGACCAGTTGGTATTATAGTGATAACCGTTTTTGGCCTGCCATGTATGAGAACTGGTCTGCACGGCTTTCCAAAAGCCCCATTCATCACCGGTATCAGGATCCCATAAGACTATGTTACCGTCTGTTCCGTTTGCCGGTGCAGCCTCTACAGGAATCGGGACTGCAATAGTCACATGCTTTTTTATATCTAGTTTTTCGCCATTGCCAGTAACGTAGGAATAATAATGGCTGATTTGGATTTGTTGCCGAGGCGTCTGACTGTCAACAACATATATGGGGATGGTGAAATGTTTGTTATTAGAACCAAATGGACCAGCAAGATTTTCAATCAGATAGTCACTTAATTCATCATATTTTGGGTCAGGGCCGATTTCTAGATTCCAGGGGCTGGATTGACTATATGGCCGCTTCTCCCCCTTTAATATGACGGCTGATTCTTTTGCTGTCGAATTTAGTCCAAAGAGAACAAGAGCGAAGAATAAAACGATACTATAAATAAGGCCGATTCTCCTGTTTATCACAGTGCCGTCAAACATGAAAATTCTTCACCGCGGTAATTGATGCATCTTTTTAATAGCAGCAAGAACACCAAGAATTCGTGCAAATTCACTTTTGTCGAAACTCATTAGTAAGATCAGCAACCGCTTCAACAAATAACCGAATATTGCATAGTAAAAAGGGAACCAGCTTTTCCCTTGGCTGCCCAGATAATCTTCAAAAAACTTGTACCTGCCGAGCACATATTCCTGGCCCTTGGTAAACTTGTCAAAACGCATTTTGGGTGACTCTAAATGCAGTAATTTTGCTTCAGGGGCGATCAACAACTTATATTTCTGTGCAACACGAAAAGAAAAATCTTTGTCTTCTCCCAG
>DTRI01000088.1 GCA_012966015.1 Flavobacteriales bacterium
TAGCTGTTATTTTACTTCTAGGAGGAACAGCGGCATACCTTTATTTTGTAGAAGAGAAGGGAACACTGAAACCGGAGCTGATGGATTTTGCAGTTGAGGATACAGCTTCTATCGACAAGATATTCCTTGCCAATAAGGCTGGCAGTGCCATAACACTGGAGCGGAAAGCGAGCGGCGGCTGGACGGTGAACAAAAAATACAAGGCGCGATGGGATTTGATTAACGTTCTGTTAAGTACAATTAAAATGGTAGAGGTACAGAGCCCTATATCGCGCAATGCACGCGATAACATAATATCCCGCCTTTCTGCAGGTGCTGTCAAAGTTGAAATCTACCAGGGCGGCAGTGATCCGGTTAAAGTGTACTATGTAGGTGGAAGTACGCAAAACGACTTTGGGACCTATATGCTATTGGAAGGATCAACTGAACCGTATATTATGCACGTAAGTTATTTTCACGGCTATCTAACTACGCGATACAACACGAAGATTATTGAATGGCGGGATAAAACCGTGATGAATTATGAATTCAAGGATATAGCTTCGATAAAGATCGAATATCCACAGAAAAAGGGAATGTCATTTGAAATAAAAAATACAGGTAATTGGAAATATGAGCTATGGGACTTAACAAATGACAAGATTGTTCCTGAGTACGATACAACCAATCTAACAGTATATCTGACGAGCTTTAAGAATATTCAGTTTGAGGGCTTCTTAAACAATTACACAATGGACGAGAGAGATTCAATATTACTAACGCCACCCCTTCAAATTATGGAATGTAAAGACCTATCAGGAAATTCCACCAAGGTCACTACGTACTTGAAAAAGGCAGATGATGAAATGTACGATGGTGAAGGCAAGCGAATCTTATATGATCCAGATCGTTTATTTGCTGAAGTCAATGACAACGGGGAACTCGTGACTGTTCAGTATTTTGTTTTTGGACCACTGTTCTTAGAATTGGAAAACTTCAATATACGATCAGAATAATTATGGATTTTGGGCTCATAATGCCTTCAAAAAATTACCTTTGTAATTAAACCCCTACACATTAACTTCTAATCAATTCATAAATGAAATTTATTGTATCCAGCTCAGAGTTATCCAGGCAACTCCAAAGTATTGGTGGAGTGTTAAATTCCAACAACACACTCCCAATTCTCGACGACTTCCTCTTTGAAGTCAACAAAAACTCTCTATTGGTATCAGCGTCTGACCTCGAGACTACCGTTTCGTGTTCGCTAGACATTGAATCAAAAGATGAAGGTAGCATTGCGGTTCCTGCCAGATTGCTTTTGGACACACTAAAAACTTTCCCGGAACAACCACTGACATTTTTAATGGACAACGATAATTTGGGAATAGAAATAAGCTCTGATTATGGTAAATACAAATTAACAGGCCATAGCAGCGATGAATTTCCTAAGATACCAGTTATTGAAGGGGGAAATTCTCTTGAATTAGACTCGGCAGTTTTGATTAGAGCCTTAAATAAGACATTGTTTGCTACAGGAAATGATGAGCTGAGGCCAGTTATGAATGGCGTGCTTGTAGAGCTCTCATCTGACTGTGTTACGTTCGTTGCTACGGATGCCCACAAGCTGGTAAAGTATCAGAGAACCGACGCAAAATCTGGATCTACAGCGTCCTTCATTGTGCCTAAGAAACCCTTGAACCTGTTAAAGAATATTATCCCCGAAGATTCTGATGATTTTAAGATCAAAGTAGAGTACAACGAGTCTAACACATTTTTCTCCTTTAAGAACATCAATCTAATTTGCAGATTAATTGATGGTAAGTACCCCAACTATGATGCAGTAATACCAAAAGAGAACCCCAATAAACTCAATGTTGACAGGGCTGCCTTTTTAAATTGTATTAAAAGGGTGTCTATCTTCGCAAACAAGACTACTCACCAGGTTAAATTGAAGGTTTCAGGAAGTGAATTGCATGTCTCCGCTGAGGATCTTGATTTCGCCAACGAGGCGAATGAAAGGATAACGTGCAGTTACGAAGGGGAGGATATTGAAATTGGTTTTAACTCGAGGTTCCTTATAGAAATGCTTGCTAATCTGGACACGGAGGATGTGCAATTGGAAATGTCGGCACCAAATAAGGCGGGTATACTGTCAGAGGCGAAAGATGGCAGTAAAGATAAAGGAGAAGATCTGTTGATGCTCGTAATGCCAGTGATGCTCAACAGCTAAGCGAGTTCTTGAGTTTATAAGTATTGGCATAAATAGTTAACAATTTTACATGCCTCTCCATTTTTTTTATACTTTCGCCAGTGCTAATGGCGAAAATAAAACCTGAATTAACATGAACAACAAAAGAAATTTACTTCTATATATTCCAGCACTATTATTTCTCACTTCTACTTTTTTGGTAGGATGCGGCGGTGCAGAACAGGAGCTTGAAGACATTCCACAGGACGAGAAGATTATTGATGAGGAAACCAGTCTGTTTAATGTAGACGATAAAATATTCTACATCCCAAGTCCTGTACAAACCTCATTGTTGATGAAGAAAATTGCCGCACCTTACAGTAACCACCTTCTAAATGACGTTGCCAGGGTAGAGAGTTATACTACTTCATTTAAACAAGCTGTAAATATAGGTGTCTATGGGGCTGATCTTGGTTATATAACAGCTAACAACAAGAATCAAGAGGCAATATCGCATTTAAGTGCTGTCAAGAAGTTATCAGATGAGCTTGGCGTTTCGTCGGCATTTAACTTTAGCGAACTGGAAAAGTTTGGAGGGAACGCAGGTAATGAGCAGGAGATGTTAACTATCATCACCCATGCATATAAGAGCTGCGAAGAATTTCTTCGAGATGATGAAAGACATGATGTTGCAGGCCTTATTATGGCGGGTGCACTTATTGAAAGCCTCTATTTTGCGGTTAATTTTGTTGACACTCCTGACAATCAGGATGTGATCAACCGCATAGGTGAGCAGACAACTACGTTGGACAATATAATTCTAATTTTAAATCGTCATTATAGCAAAACAGATAACATTGAATTGTCAGAATTCGTGGATCTCCTTGTGAAATTACAATCTGAATTTAAACATATTAAAATTCACTATACTTTTGCCAAATCTACGGTGGATGAGGGCAACAAGCTCTGTACAATCAATAGCAAGAGCGTTATTAATATTAAGCCAGCTATGATTAAGAATATTGCGAATCAAATAAAAGAAATAAGAGATTCAATAACTTCGTAAATGATGAAAATTAAAACAGTTGCAGTTATAATTGCAGGGGGGCTACTTATTTATAATACTGGATACTCTCAATGTAAGACCAATGTAGAAAATATCAGGAGGCCTTTTTATGACCTGGAATTAGAGTGTGCAAAAACCAACTCTGAACCTTCATTTATATCAGACGCTAAAGATTACCGCGCTCTGCTAAGTGGAAATGAAGGGGCCGAATTTATCGCCACTTTTTTTAGCGGTAATAAATACAGGATATGCGCCTGTACTGACATTGGATCTCCCCTGTCCTTTACTATTTCAGATCATAAGGGTAATGTTCTTTTTACCAATAAAGATTATGAGAATGCTCCTTACTGGGATTTAGATTTTCCGGTCACTATTGATTGTAAAATATCGGTTTCACTACCACGGGAAACTGCAGAAGCATCTGGAGGGGCGCCTGCAGCAGAGGAATCAGCTGAAGAAGAGACTCCGGCGACCGAAACTGCTGAAGATGAAGCAGGAGAAGAAGTTGCAGAGGAAGCAGCATCTGAGATATCAACTAAATTTGTTGAGAACACCAAAGTATGTGCGGTGCTGGTTATTGGATATAAGCAGGGTAAGTAAAAAGCCTGCTTCCCGCTGATCGATTGATTAAAGTCCTTCTATTTTATTTATTTAGAAGGACTTTTCTTTATTTAGCTTTCCATTAATATAAAGCTCTTCCTTGATTAGCATTCCTGATTTATCATAAGTTAACCACTTTCCTATTTTAAGATAGTCCCACATATTTTCGCTGAAACCCATTTGCCCCTCGTGCTTTACGACACCATCTTGAAAATATTCATTTTTATCATATAATTTCTTTGAGGGTTTAATTAATTCTAATTGAGACTGAAGCCGCCCAGACTGGTAGTATGTCTGCTTCAGCACATAGTAATCGAGGCTTTTATTATACTCTTCATAGTACTCCATTTTCCCATTTGAATAATAATCCTCCCATTTAAAAGTTTGCGCCTCTTTGAAAATAACTTTTGATTTCATGAAACCATTCTGATAGAATTTCTCCACCATACTCCTAATATTATCCTGCGTCTTGAAGCTTCTCTCCACTTGCCCGTTGGGATAAAAGTTTTTATACATTTTCAAGTGACCATCTATATAATATCCACGGTGTAGCAACTGAGCATTTGGATAATAATCTTCGTACCATCCTCGCATCAGCTT
>DTRI01000089.1:0-900 GCA_012966015.1 Flavobacteriales bacterium
TGATCAACATCTTCGTATGCGATGGTCTTGGTCATTATTTAACCTCCAGGGTAGCTATCGGTATCAAAACCTCCTCCATCGATAAACCCCCATGCTGAAATGAGTTCTTAAATAAATTCATATAGTGATTATAATTGTTAGGGTAAACAAAGTACTTGCCCTCCTTGGCAAATACGTATCTGGAGCTTATGTTTACCTTAGGTAAAAATACTTCCTCCGGTTTTCCGATAGAGAAAACATCTTTTTCTTCATAGCTTAAGTTTTTTCCTTGCTTATACCTGAGATTGGTAGTCGTGTTTTTATCGCCAATCAGGCGGGAAGGCTCATGAACCCTGATAGAACCGTGGTCTGTAGTAATAATCAGCTTGTAATTGTGCTGCTCATCGGCCTTGGCAATACTTGCAATTCTCTTTAAACAGGCCAATAAGGGAGAGTGTTCAAACCAGGATAAGGTCAATGAACGGTATGCCGCCTCATCTTCTGCCAGCTCCTTAATAACCTCCATTTCAGTACGCGCGTGAGACAGGATATCGACAAAATTGTAAACGATAACATTCAGCTTGTTAGACATAACATTATGAATATTATCAACTAACTTTTTGCCGCTGTTTAAATTGGTGATCTTCGTGTATGAAAATTTTGATGTTTGTCCGTATCGCAATAGCTGCTCATTCAAAAAGTGTTCTTCATTTAGGTTTTTCCCTCCTTCATCTCCATCATTTAACCACAATCCCGGAAATTTCTTTTCTATATCTAAAGGCATGAGGCCGGCAAATATTGCATTTCTGGAATACTGCGTAGCAGTAGGTAAAATCCCGTAATAAACATCATCGTCAATAACTTCAAAGTCATCAGATAATAGGGGCAGCATTGCCTTCCACTGATCATATCTCAAATTAT
>DTRI01000089.1:910-4429 GCA_012966015.1 Flavobacteriales bacterium
CAAAGATCAAGCGCGTATTTTCAGATTCCAACAGGGGAAGGGCACAGTCCTTAAATAAGGTATGCGACATCATCGGGCCATCATCAGCATCGTTGAGCCAGCCCGCGTAGTGGCCCTGAACAAACTTACAAAAGAGGCTATTGGCTTCTGTTTTTTGCATTTTTAAAACCTCTTCCATGCTTTGGTCATCCGCTTTTTCGAGCTCGAGCTCCCAATAGACAAGCTTCTTGTAAACGTCGCTCCATTCAGCATGGTCAAGCCTCTCATTCAATGTGGCACCAATACTTCTAAAGTCTTGCTGGTAGTCGGAGGTGGTCTTTTCGCTGACCAATCTTTTTGTGTCGATATTTTTTTTGATCGAGAGCAAAATTTGCTTTGGATTAACAGGCTTAATCAGATAATCCGATATTTTAGAACCAATGGCATCGTCCATTAAGTTTTCCTCCTCGCTTTTAGTCACCATCACCACGGGTAATTCTGGCCTTCTGTTTTTTATTTGTACAAGCGTCTCAATACCAGAAAGCCCTGGCATATTTTCATCGAGAAAAATTAGGTCAAACCTCTGCTCATCTATCAAGCTGAGCGCGTCATCTCCGTTATTCGATGTTGAAACGAGATATCCCTTCTCTTCCAGAAATATCACATGGGGCCTAAGCAAGTCTATTTCATCATCTACCCACAATATCTTTATTTCCTCCATTTGAATAATAATTATGACGGCACAATATGGCCTTGCTTCAAAAATACTAATTATGTTATTTACGGCTATATTTGTCCAGATTAAGCAATTCAAAAATGGCTAATAAAATAAAAACCAAGACCACCATTTTTAACGACCCGATTTATGGGTTTATAAGCATTCCCTACGACATCATTCAAACGCTGATTGAGCATAAGTATTTTCAAAGACTGCGGAGAATAAAACAATTGGGATTAACACATCTGGTGTATCCGGGTGCGTATCACACCAGGTTTCAGCACGCAATGGGCGCGATGCACCTGACCGGACTGGCAATTGACGTGTTGCGCTCAAAGGGTAACAGCATATCGAACGAAGAAGCAGAAGGTGTTTCTATTGCGATACTTTTACACGATATTGGCCATGGCCCTTTTTCGCACGCACTCGAGAAGAGTATTGTAAGCAACGTCAATCACGAAGACCTCTCCGTAATCTTTATGGAAAGCCTGAACAGGGAGTATAAAGGCAAATTGACATTGGCGATTAAAATTTTTAAGAATAAATACCGTAAAAAGTTTCTTCATCAACTGGTGGCCAGCCAATTGGATATGGATAGGCTTGATTATCTCAACCGCGACAGTTTTTTTGCAGGTGTATCAGAAGGCATTATTAGCTCAGACCGAATTATTAAGATGTTGAACATAAAAAATGATCAATTGGTGGTAGATGCCAAAGGGATTTACTCAATCGAGAAGTTTCTAATAGCGAGGCGGCTTATGTATTGGCAGGTATATCTGCACAAGACGGTTGTTTCGGCGGAATTGCTGTTGCTCAAGATTCTTAAGAGAGCGAAATACTTATACAGCAAGAACCATGAGCTGTTCGCGACCCCTTCATTGGAATACTTTTTGCGTAACCAGGTTGACAAAACGGATTTCGAACAAAATAAAGCCATATTGGATGAATTTGCTAATCTGGACGATTACGACCTCATATCTGCGATAAAGGTTTGGTGCAACCACCACGACAAGATACTCTCTTCACTTTGTAGTAAGCTGGTAAACAGAAAGCTAAACAAAGTAGAAATACAGGGAGAGAAGTTTAAAAAAGCGTATATAGAGAAGATAAAAAAATCGGTTCTCAAGAAACTCAAGATTGCTCCCGGGGATGTACACTACTATGTGTTTTCAGATGTGATTAGCAACAATACCTACAATCCCAATGACGACAAAATAAATGTGCTGTACAAGGATGGCTCTCTGGCCGATGTGGCGAAAGCATCCGACCACCTAAATATTTCAGTTCTGTCAAGAACCACCAGGAAGTACTATTTATGCTATCCCAAAATGTAAACGGGGTTTTCAGGAAATACAGCCAATTTTCAGAGAGAAACACTATTTATTAGTATTTTTGCGCCTCAAGCGCTCCCAAGAGCAATTGTTGAGTGTAGCCCTAAGCTACGGACATGCAATGGGGGATTACAAAAAAACAATTACCAGCTCTAGCAATATAATGCGATAAAAGTCAATGTTCGAAAGACAAAAAACCATAAAGAAAGCAGTGACGATCTCGGGAAGAGGCCTTCATACAGGCAGGAAGGTTAACCTTACCTACAAGCCGGCGCCGGAGAATCATGGTTACAAATTCCAACGCATTGATCTAAAGGGTAAGCCAATAATAAAGGCTGACATCGACAATGTGGTTGACACCGTTCGGGGAACCAATATCGAGGCCAATGGAGCTGGGGTAAATACGGTAGAGCATGTGCTGGCTGCTGTTGCAGGCCTGGAAATTGACAATGTGCTCATTGAGCTCAACGGCCCGGAAACACCAATAATGGATGGGAGCGCATCGTCATTCATTGACGCACTTTCAAAGGTCGGGAATGTTGAGCAGTCACTGGAGAGAAAAGTGTTCAACATTAAGTCAATAGTTCAATATTCCAACGAGGTTAACCAATCGGAGCTAATTGCCCTGCCCAGCCCTGAATTCAAGCTGGCGGTTATGGTAGATTATAATTCTCCGGTATTGGGATGTCAGCATGCAACACTCGATAGAATCCAGGACTTTAAAGATGAAATTGCTGCCAGCAGAACCTTTGTATTTCTACACGAGCTGGAAGCGCTGTTAAAAGACAACTTAATAAAAGGAGGCGATCTTGATAACGCGATAGTGGTTGTGGACAACGCCGTGGATAAGAGCAAGGCGGACAGGTTGGCCAAATTGTTTAACAAGCCCAATGTTAAAATCACCAGCGGTGGCATTCTTAATAACATCAAGCTGAAATATCAAAATGAACCAGCGAGGCACAAGCTGCTGGATGTGATTGGAGACCTGGCCCTCATTGGTATGCCGCTGAATGCTCAAATTATTGCTTCTCGCCCAGGCCACACTTCCAATATTGAATTCGCAAGGAAGATTAAAGAGTTGATTAAAAAGGACAGGAAATCGGTGCAGCCACCCCACTATGACCCCAATATTGATCCTGTGTATGACATCAGGCAGATTCAGGGAATTTTACCGCACAGATCACCATTTCTATTTATAGATAAAATCATTGAGCTCAGTAAAACCCATGTAGTAGGGGTTAAGAATGTAACAATAGACGAACCTTTTTTCGCTGGCCATTTTCCTGGCAATCCTATTATGCCGGGAGTGCTGCAAATAGAGGCGATGGCTCAGACAGGAGGAGTTCTCGCATTAAGCAATATTCCCGATCCTGAAAACTACCTTACCTATTTTGTGAAGATCGATAAAGTTAAATTTAAGAATAAAGTTGTGCCTGGAGATACAATAATTTTTAAGCTTGAGTTGCTGAGCCCAATTCGCAGAGGAATATG
>DTRI01000090.1 GCA_012966015.1 Flavobacteriales bacterium
ACTTTTCCTCCATCCACAGAGGTCATTAAACCGGATTGGGCCAGCACGGTAGCCGCCTCTCCTATTTCTATGTCGCTGGGTACACCCGCCTGCCCCCATAACGTAACATTATCACGTATTACTACCGCTCCTGCAATTCCCACCTGCGCGGCAATGAGACAATGTTTGCCGATCTCGGTATCATGCCCTATTTGAACCAGATTATCGATCTTGGTCCCATCTCCAATCACAGTATTGCCGGAAACACCTCTGTCGATGGTCGTAGAGGCACCAATTTCTACTTTATTACCAATAACCACGGAGCCCCCGGACAGTAATTTCTCATACCCCGCTTCTCTTTTCTGATAGTAAAACGCATCGGCGCCAATTACAGCTCCTGCATGTATCACCACATCATCGCCTATGGTACAGTCGCTGTACACCACTACGTTGGGATGAATAATGCTGTTCTTGCCAATTTTCACGTTGTGCCCAATAAAAACAGATGGCTGGATAATCGTTCCCTCTCCAATTTCGGCGCTTTCACTCACACTGTTTTGTGCCGGAGTAAATGGATTGAACTTCTCCATTAGCTTATTAAAATCCATAAAGGGATCTTCAGCTATTAACAGCGCCTTTCCTTTTGGAACTTCGACCTCTTTATTGATGAGAATGGTTGTTGCGTTGGATTCAAGTGCTTTGTCATAGTATTTTGGGTGGTCAACAAATACTAAATCACCTTCCTCCACTTTATGAATTTCGTTGATGCCCAATACGAGCAGGTTGGGATCGCCAACATATTTTGCATTAATAATTTCGGCTATTTCCTGAAGTGTTAAAGCTGGGTTTAGCTTCATTGGCTGGGGTGTTTCGCAGCAAAACTGCCGCCGTTGATCGGGTAAAACAAATGTAGCACAAATTCGTCACCTTAAATAGTGCCCCCTTAAATCCGAGAACTTTTCCATTTCCAGATTCGAGAGTGTTTCTCCGGTCCACTGATGATATACCAATCCATCATTTAAATACAACACCGTGGGAAATATTCCGCTGGTCATTTTAAAAATTTGCTGATCCTTAAAAATGATGTAAGGGAAATCAGATTTGCTATCCTTGAGAAATTCTTCTACCGCAAGCTTGTCTGACTTAAAAACGAAGAACACCTCCGGGATATCGTATTGTTTATGGGCAATAGATAGCTTGTGCGCTGCGTATTTACAATGGGGGCATTCTACCAGGAAAAAGGCTAGAATTTTTTCTCCACTGGTTAAATCCACCAACTTGTCGCTATCCGTTGGCTGGGGCAGGCTCGATACATTAATTTTATACGGCTCTTCATTAGTCAAATGATGATGCTGAGATCCTATCTGAACCGGATTTAAAATAAAGGGAGCAGCACATGTTATAAGCAGCAGGGGAAGCATCCATTTCCAGCTCAGCCTCAGCTTCAGGCCCCTGTCTCTAAGAAAGATCAGGGCCACTAACAAGAACCCATTTTTTAGAAGCGATTCGCCTGGTGATAGCCGGACGTAACCACCCATGCATCCACAGTCAGCTTCACTTCCCCCTACCAATACCAAATAAACAATGAAGACAGAAAAAATGATCAACAGCAATATGGCGGCCTTAAGGGCAAAGCTGTTGTAGTTAATATTACCCACGATCAGTATTCCCAGAAAAATTTCTGCGGAAATGATTAATCTGGATATAAAGGGCGAATAACTCCATGAGAATATCCCCAGATCAATTAAGGTCAATTCAAATGGTTCAATGGGATACAGCTTTAGTATTCCTGACGCGATGAATACTCCGCCTACGAGAATTCTAAGTGCCCAATTTAAGATGCTAACCCAATGTTCTCTCATTCTATACCCAGCCCCATAAAGAGCAATAAAAAAGCCGTCCCTCACATATATTAATGTGCATAACGGCTTTTCACTGAAGAACGAGTACTATCTCCGTTTATATAGAGCAGGTCGTTCCATAAGATTCGTACGAATCACAGTTAATGTCAGCAACAGTCCTCGTCGATTTTGGCAAGCTATATGAGGATCCGTCAGTACATGTGCAGGTGTGCTTCTTTCTGCATGCTCCGAATGAGCTTACCATAGCTATAATTGCGAAAAATGCCAGTACTTTTTTCATTTTACCTGATTTTTAATCCTGATATCTCTGGAGTTAAATTATTAAAGATTGTATTTGTGTGTTAAGTAACAACTTTTTTTGCTTTTATGCAATGTTACCAGATTCAGCTGTTGCAGGATAGGCATCTATTTCTCCCGGTTATCTTGCCCCGGCGAACACTATTTCACTCTTTCTGCGTACTCTCCAGACCTCGTGTCAATTTTGATCTTCTCCCCTTCCTCGATGAACAGCGGAACATTTACCTTGGCGCCAGTCTCCAGCGTAGCCGGTTTCAAGGTGTTGGTAGCGGTATCGCCTTTCACTCCCGGCTCGGTATAAGTTATCTGCAGCGTTACAAATGGAGGCAGCTGGCAAGATAGGGGCGTTTCTGTTTCTGCGTGATATACAATTTCTACCTCTTGCCCCTCCTTTAGCAATTCTGCCCTTTCTATCAATGCCTTTTCTAAAAATGTTTGTTCAAATGTTTTGTTGTGCATAAAATGGTACCCGCTCTCATCATCATATAAAAATTGGTAAGGCCTTCTTTCTATTCTGGCCACGTTAATCTTAAACCCGGAGGTAAAAGTATTGTCCACCACCTTACCCGTTTTAACATTTTTTAGCTTGGTTCTAACAAATGCAGGTCCTTTACCTGGTTTTACATGTTGAAACTCCACTATTGTGTACAGTGCATTATTATGTTCAATACACATTCCATTTTTAAAATCTGCCGTTGATGCCATCTGATTCTTCTTTCTTTAAATGATCTGTTTCTAAATTAATATAAAGTTATTTATAATTTTCGATTTCAATAGAGTCCTGGCACATGGCGTATTCCTCTTCCCTGTGATTGGAACAGATAAACAGCATTCGCCCCTGTTTGTACTGCTCAATAATCTGAAAATACCAATCAATTCCATTTTTGTCCAGGTTTGCGATGGGCTCATCCAGCAACAGAATGGATGAATCTGTTAAGACAGCCAGGCCCAATTTCAATCTTTGCAACATGCCGGTAGAGAACTGTTTCAGGTATTTGCCACGTGCTTCTATCAGCCCCAATGCCTCAATGGCCTCCCCGGTTTTCATGCCATTGATAAACCCCTTGAATTGTACGTGGTAGCTTACCATTTCTTCTAGCGAAAACTGATCGATTAAAGACATATAAGGAGCGCTAAAGCTGATATGCTGAAATAATTTCTCGCTTGGTATAGCTTCGCTTTGATCAGAATAAACAATAGCTCCCTCCGATGGGCTTACATATCCGGCGAGGAGCTTGAGCAGCGTCGACTTGCCCGACCCATTAGAGCCCAAAATAGCGCAGGAAGAATTTTCCGTAAGGGCCACATTCATATTTCTGAAAATCCAATGATCATTATACCTCTTGCCAATATCTTCTAAGGTAATTATCATTAGCCCTTTCTTTTGAGATAACCCTAAGCAGCAGCGCTAAGAAAGTGACGGGCCTCTGATGATGCCTTTGGTAGATTCTCTGATGAACTTAATAATGTTCTGCTTCTCTTCAGAAGCGGGAATTTCCAGCTCAACGGCATTTAAGGCCTGGGTGATGTTGTTGCTTCTCACATAAATAATCCTGTAGATGTCTTCAATTATCGAAATCGTTTCGTTATTAAAGCCCCGTCTTCTCAGCCCTACTGAATTAATACCTGCATAGGAGAGTGGTTCTCGCGCTGCTTTAACGTAAGGAGGAACATTCTTTCTTATCAGAGATGCTCCGGCAATAAATGCATGGGCGCCAATTTTTACAAATTGCTGCACGGCTACCAAGCCCTCTAATATTGAGTAATCATCAATTTCGATATGTCCTGCCAGGGCAACATTGTTCGCCATTATACAGTTTTTACCCAATATACAATCGTGTGCAACATGAACGTAAGCCATTAAAAGTGTGTTATCCCCAACGGCTGTCTTGTGCTTATCAAGCGTACCCTTGTTTATGGTCACAAACTCTCTAATAATGACATTGTCCCCGATTTCAACAGTGGTTTTTTCTCCGTTGTATTTCAAATCCTGAGGGGTTGCTGATATAACCGCACTTGGGAATATTTGGCAATTTTTACCAATCCTGGCTCCATCCATGATAACAGCATTGGGTCCGATCCAGGTACCATCACCGATTTCAACATCCTCTGCTACATAGGCAAAGTGATCTACAACCACGTTCTTTCCCAGCTTAGCTTTAGGATGTATATAATTTAGTTTATTGCTCATCAATAAATGTATAGTATAGCCCTTAACGGGGATTTTTTAATTATGCACTAGCTATAAAGCCTGTCCTTCTGATATGACAGGTGTTTTGCTGTCTT
>DTRI01000091.1:0-5210 GCA_012966015.1 Flavobacteriales bacterium
ATCTAAGAACCACCTATAATGGTGTAGTAATCAACTACACGCGTAGGGAGCCTATTACTGATTCAGAATCCAAAATAACCATTCTACAAACCACAAGCGAAATTACTATTGGAGAAGCTGAATTGGCAGCAATTACTGAGAAAGTTAAATCCATAAGAAATAATATTGTTAAATAAATCCGATATGATAGCAAACAAATTGAATATTATAAGAATCATTGTCTTGGCTTTAGCCATCAATTTGCCCCTCATGGGTTACTCTCAGTGCAAAGGATTTGCTAAGAAGAAATGCTTGCCTGAATTAAAGCCATTCATTCATAACGGACAATTGAACAGCACCACGTTGATGCAAGGCGAATCTGCGGAGCTGGTGATGACTTTTCACGCTGGACAACACTATAGAGTTATGATTTGTGCTCAATTGGAGAAAGTATCGTTCAAAATGATGGACATGGATAGGGAAATCCTTTTCAATAGTGAAGAAGAATCAGATGCCAAAAGCTGGGACTTTAATGTGAACGCAACCCAGCAAATGATCATATTGGTTTCGGTGCCCAAAGCTGGCAAACATGAAGCTGCAAAACTGACCGGCACTTTAACGGCAGAAGGTTGTGTGGCGTTGCTGGTAGGATTTAAAGACTGAGTTAACGTTTTCTCTCCGCTACAGCTACAGCTTAATAAATCTCTTTACAAGAATATCGGCCTCTGATTTCAAGGTCAGCATATATACGCCTGTACGCAAGCTCGGGATTGAAAATTCGTGCCTCCCACTACTGAGAGTTCCTTTAAAGACCAAAGCAATGTGTTTGCCCAGGAGGTCATTTACTGTCACTTCAACTGTCCCCCTACTCAATATACTGAAAACTATTTTTGACCCTCTGTTAGTTGGGTTCGGAAATATTGAGATGTCACCAAGCTGTGCCTGTTCCTCTAAACCCGTTTGATTGATTATTGTTGTAAACCACCACACAGCACTCCAAGGGGAATAGACGCTGGATGTGCTCGTTCTTGCTCTCCAATAATATGTTGTATTGCTCTCGAGGGTGGAAATATCAATTTCTGTATCTGTGCCAGAACTTGAGCTCGATATATAATTCATTGAACCACTCACCAGTGCCGGAGAAGAAAATGAGGCACTGCTATCGATCTGATATTCATATAAGTCTACATCAGACACAGCGTTCCAATCCAATGTTGTATTTAATGGCAGGCCTACCAAGGTATGGCCAGGAGAAACAAGCATGGGAACGGAACCAGACACTCCTGATATATTAATATCATCTATGAATAGATTATTACCACCTGCGTACACATATTCAAATTTCATTCTAAACTGGTTGGTTAGATAAGAACCGTCTATTCCGCTAACCACATGCTGTGCCCAATCATTTCCACTAGCCGGGAAAAATTCAGATGCCGGTTGCGCAGGTGTCGTAATTAAATCATCGCCACTGCTTACGTATCTCGGCGCCCAATTCAAACCACAATCATCAGAAATGTAAACCCTTAGTATATCGTTGGTAGTGTCTATTTTGCGCGCAAATGCCACTTGAAAACTAATGTCAACGCTTTGCATATCCGTCAAGTCAATGGCAGCACTTATCAATTCATCCGTCCTTCCCGCTTCATTGCCCGAAAAGTTGTTCATCTTAATGCTGTTGGTACCGGTGACTGCTGAAAACTCATTCAGCTCCCAGGTGTTTCCCCCGTCTAGATTTACAATATTCCAATCGGTGTCTGCAATATCAAATTCTTCAAACCCTTCGGAAAATGGCATTGCCCGACCTGAGCTGGGCAGCACCTTCATAAAGGACTGCTTTGTATCGGTAATAATATTTGACCCCTGTGCTATGCTCAAGCTCACAAAATATTCACCTGCAGTATAGTATGTAACAGCTGGGTTTTTATCATTTGAAAAAGTTGGGGTACCTCCTTCGAAATACCAGCTCCATCCGGTTTGGCCGTTGTAGGATTGATCTGTAAATGAAACCATAGAACCCTCACAAACCACCTGGGTCTCTGAGGAAAAATCTACTGTACACAGCCAATCACTACCATCAGTGCCTGTTGCTGCTAAGTTAGAGGCCGTCCCCAAGTTATTTCTATTGCTTGCAGATCCGTTGAGCGCTGCTATCATTCTCGTTTTCTGACCTTCGGTAAACATTCTATCGCAGAAAGCGTATTCCATGTAATTCTGCACATTATCCAGGGAACTACAGCTCACAAAATTCACATCACAAGTACGGTTTCCTATTGTATTTGGTGTGTCGCTTACATTATCGTCACTGGAGCAATTGCTCGCTACCTCCGGATTGTTTGTGCTGCCCCAGGTGTGCGCTAAATTTAAATAGTGACCGATTTCATGTGTTAATGTTCTTTGCGTTACCCCAAACTGACCGCTTCTAACAACGATTCCATCAATATCCGGGCCCGCACCTGGATAATAGGCATACCCTCCTGCACCGCTGGCAATGCTCTGTACCAACCATACATTTAAATACATATTATTCGGCCATCGAACCAAGTCCTTAACCCCATTGCCCGCAGTATAGGTTTGAATAGAAGCGGTTCTGGTAATGCCTATTGTACAGTTTCCATTTGGATCCTTTTGGGCCAACCTGAATTCAATTTCGCAATCTGCCGCAATACCTTTAAATGCAGAAACGATCTGATTGGTATCCGAGTTAAGTTTTCTAAAGTCTTCATTGATCACTTGCAAGCCATCATAAATCTGCTGGTCGCTTAAATTTTCAGCACCGTAATTATGAATTATATGGAATACGATCGGAATCACTTTTACAGCCCCGGCCTTATTCATATTATTGGCTGTGAACTGCTGGGTAAATGCTTCTAATTTTTGAGATTCAAGAAGTACAGAAGGGTCTTCTTTTACAAGCTGATTCCAAACCTCATCTGTACCACAGTCTCTTCTGTCCTGTGCATTCAACATGGTCTGACATAGACAGACCAGCATTAATAGAGCTACTTGCTTATTCATGTGTTAATTATAAGTTGACAATCTTAGTGAAGTAATGGTCACCATCAATATTGATCCTTATCGTGTATATTCCTGGCTCACCCAAACCCTCAATCTTAAAATCATGCTTTCCAGTATTTAAGAATTCATATAACTGATTTGCTGGAGAGTCAAATATTCTTCCCAAGAGATCATAAACCTTTATCGTTAGTTTGTCCACCGGTGCAGGGAGATTCAACTCGAGCGTCACAGCTCCATTCGTAGGATTTGGATAAGCTTGAATATTCAAATCATCTCCCACATTATTTTGCACACTTACCTGGGATGTATTCTCGGTTGTAAATCTCCAGGTTGCACTCCAGGCAGAAGTATCTGCAGGCCCGGTAGATATAGTCCTTACTTTCCAAAAAACGGTACTGCCACTATCCAATCCGGATAACTGATACTCTGTATCTGCTAAGTTGTCAGCAGCTCCCAAATAGCTATTGGAACCGGCTATATAAAACGGAGAGTTGAACGCCGCCACTGTATCAATTTGATATTCGTAGGCTGTAACATTGTCAATGCCATCCCAGTCTAACAGCAAACTCACATTATTATCAACTGAGAAATTACTGGGGAAAATGAGAAACGGAACGGAATTAAGAGTGCCTGTAATATTTATATTATCTATATAAATGTTATTGCCTGCATCTGAGGTAAACTCAAACTTATACCTGAAATTTTCCGTTAATAAATTGCTTGAAATCGAAGTGGAAAACGATTGCCAGTCATTCGAGTCTGACGGGGCGAAATAGGTAGTCTGACTTCCATTGCCCGCCGCCAGGCTTCCGCCGCCCGTAACTAGTAATATGGCCCAGGTTGCTCCACAATCACCAGAAGCATATACTTTAAGAATATCGAAAGTAGAAGGGTCTCGCGTAGCATAGGCTGCCTTAAACTCGAAAGTCGCTGACTCCATCACATTCATATCAATTGTTGGGCCCAGTCCAATATTAACATCACCTTCAGATCCATTATTAAAATTATCAATCATGATCGATCCACCTGATCCAGAAAAAGATTCGAAGGTGAAAGACCAAGGGCTGCCACCTTCACCTGAAACAGACCAGTCATTCGAAGCTGATGATTGAAAATCTTGTGAATAAGGTGGTAAAAGTGCAGTTATAACCCTTATATAATTGGTTTTGGTTAGAAGCGAGCTGCCGGTATCATTAGATATTTTAACCGTAGCATCATAAGTGCCAACGGTATTGTAAGCAACTATAGGAGTCCTTCCAAAGGCCGAATCTGGTGTTGCGCCGGGCAATGACCATTCCCATTCAGTGATACCGTTATAAGACATATCTGTGAACATAACTGAAGATCCTGCACAAACCGAAGTAATATCTGCTTCAAAATCAATGGCCCCGGTATATACGCCGGTGGAAATAAGGTTATTCACCTTCCACAGATTGTTCCTGGATGCGGTAGATGAAGTTAGCGCCGATCTCATTCTGGTTACCTGTCCAGCGGTAAACATGTGCTCACAACTGGAATAATCCATGTGGTTCTGAATATTATCTATTGAGCTGCAGGTAGCGTCGGTGGTATCGCACGAACCATTGCTTACACCCTCTGTATTCGGAGTATCACCCACATTGTCATCCGAAGAGCAATTTCCGCTGAGCCCGGGAGTATTTGACCCTCCCCAGGTATGCCTCAAGTTGATCCAATGCCCTACCTCGTGTGTAAGCGTCCTTTCGCCTTCTCCTATGTAATCATAGTTTGAAAGAATACCATCCCATATTGCAGTTGGCACTCCACTCGGCGAGTAGGCGTAGGCAGCTCCAGCACTGGAAACTTTGCAAATCCAGATGTTGAGGTACTTGCTCCTTGGCCAATAATTCAGCTTAGAGCTGTCATCCCCTATATTTGTTTCTGAGCTTACAATTCTATCAATGCCGGTGGTGGGATTTCCATTTGGGTCTAATTTCGCCAGCCTGAATTCAATGAATGCTTCGCCAATAATCGGTTGAAACAACTGAGTTACCAGAATGGTATCCCAGTTCCACTTCCTGTAATCTTCATTCAGTATTCTCATTGAAGCATGGATAGTAGCATCTGGTACATTTTCCGGGCCATTCTCATGAATGATGTGGAATACGACGGGAATTACATAAATAGCCGTAGCTTGCTTTTCTGGGTTTGCCGCATCCGCTTTTGCTTTTACCTCCAGCGCATGCGTGGTTTTA
>DTRI01000091.1:5220-15035 GCA_012966015.1 Flavobacteriales bacterium
CCACTCATTCGTTTTGGTAACAGATCCACATTTCTCAATTACCTGTGCAGATACATTCAACACCAACCCAAAAACGAAGCAGGTAATAAGACCTGCCATACTGACCTCAATTTTCATCATAACTTAATTACATCTGTAGCTCTGAATTCCTTAACCTGGAACAAGTACCCAATACAATTGATTTCTCTACTAAAAATCTATGTAATTGCGCAATTCGCAGGTTCTTAGCAAATTTACGAATTTCACAGCAAGATTAAAAGCATACGCGCTTTTGTCATGGATGCAAGATTATCCATATTATCAGGAAACAAAGGTGGGGGCTACTGATTTATCTCTATGAACTTCTTGATATCCTTGGTTCTGCCGAACACGATGATCGTATCGGTTTCATAAAGCATAGTGGTTGATCTGGGAATTCCCAAAATATGCTTTTCTTTTACCGTTTCTCCCTCTTTCTGAAACTCCGTTTCTCTCTCCACGGTGATAATGTTGAGCTTGTACTTATCCCGGAGCTTTATATCCTCTAATGAACGATTTGCTATTCCCCGAGGGGTTTTGACTTCTGCAATCTCGTATTCATCTGGCAACTGCAAAAATGATCCTATGCTTGGATGTATTAGCTGCTCAGCAACTACAGTGCCCACCTCTATCTCCGGAGAGAGAATTTCTGTTACTCCCAGTTTTTTGAGGATCATGCGCTGAAGTGGGCCCCTTGCACGCGCAATAATTCGCTTCACCTTCAAATCCAGCAAATGCACCGTACAAAGAAGCAAGGACTCAAAATTCTCTCCAATAGCTACAACAACCGCGTCAGAATTATTTATGTTCTGTGCCTGAAGTGCCTTGATATCTGTAGCATCGAGGCTCACTACATAAGCCACCTCATCTTGTATATTCTTGATCTTTTCGTCGTTTAGATCGATAGCCAATACCTCAGCCCCACGTTTAGCGAGTGTTTTAGCAATTTCGGTACCGAATAAACCCAATCCAATAACTGTAAACCGTTGTTGTCTCATGTTCTTCTTTCTTAGTTTGCTTTACCCAAGCGCCTGCTTTAGGTCATCAATTAAATCTTCGGCATCTTCAATACCCACACTTAGCCTGATGAGTGTATCCACAAGGCCGGACTTCTCCCTCTCCGCCTTCGGAACAGAAGCATGTGTCATGCTTGCCGGATGCCCAACCAGTGATTCAACTCCTCCCAGGGACTCTGCCAGCTTAAATATTTTTGTTTTTGATATTACTTCTATTGCTGTATCGATAGAATCACCCTTCAATATAAACGAAATCATACCCCCAAAATCATCCATTTGCTTCGTCGCAATGCCGTGATTGGCATGATCCACCATTCCAGGCCAAAATACTTTCTCAACTTTTGGGTGAGATTTTAGATATTCGGCGACCGATCTTCCATTTTCTGAATGCCGCTGTACCCTCACATGTAGCGTCTTGAGCCCACGCAGCACCAAAAAACAATCTTGCGGACCACAGATTCCCCCACAAGTATTTTGGATAAATGCCAATTTTTCTGCCAGCTCTTCATCATTGCAAACCAGAGCGCCTAGTACCACATCTGAATGTCCGGAAAGATATTTTGTTACTGAATGCATTACAATGTCTGCACCCAGATCCATCGGCCTTTGTAAATAGGGGGTTGCAAAAGTGTTATCTACAGCCAGCAATAAGTTATTCTTCTTGGCTAGCTCCGCTATTACTTTAATGTCTATGATCTTCATCATAGGATTGGTAGGTGTTTCTATCCAAATCAACTTGGTATTGTCATTGACCAGTTCTCCGACAGAAGCAGCATCTTCCATATCTGCAAAATGGAATTTTATGCCGTAGTTGGCGTAAATTTTTGTGAAGATCCTATAGGTTCCCCCATACAAATCATTGTTGGCTATCACCTCATCTCCAGGGCTCAACAATTTACACACTGTGTCAATCGCTGCCATGCCACTTGCAAAGCACAATCCAAATTTTGCATTTTCTAAAGCGGCTATGTTATTTTCAAGCGCCGTACGGGTAGGGTTTTGAGTTCGCGAATATTCGAATCCCTGATGATCTCCCGGTGCTTTCTGAATGTAAGTGGATGTCTGGTATATGGGCGGGATAACTGCCCCGGTAGGAAGGTCCACATTTAAACCTTCATGAATCGCTTTTGTACCAAACTTCATGTGTTTATAATTGATTTTTCTCGCGTAATAATTTTTAGCGCCGCTTTTTTCATCCCCTGGACTTATGCAGACAAATGTATCAATTATTTATGTGAGCCGCGCCCCTTATTCGGATGGTTTCTTGGCAAAAACTCTTTCGATCCAACCGGGTAAAATGATGGCCCCAATAAACAAGTAGGGGTAATAACTTATGAGCCGCCACAACAGTGCCATCGAAGATCCCAGCCCGGACGGAATTTTATCACTCAGGAACACAGTAAATACGATTTCTGCCAGGCCACTGCCCCCTGGCGTAGGGCTTATTAACATAATTACCCACATCACCAGCTGTCTGGCATATATCAGCATATGATCTGCAAACCCAAGACCTTCGGTAAGCGGAATAATGATTAAAAAATTTACTACCCAGAACCGCGCTGTCCAGCTCAGTAATGTCGCTCCGCCAGCTTTAAACCAAAAATCTTTGGACTTACCTTGAATTTCCTTTGAGCCAATGATCAGATCATCTCCTGCATTGGAGGCATCCTGCCTCCACTTTCTGAGATATGGAAAGGAAAAAACCTTTATAAAAACCCATTTTATAACCCTGGGATTGTAAAACAATGCATAGAGTATGATAATGCTGTAGCTTAGAATGAAGAAATAACCAAATACAAAAACATAGAACAAGCCATATCCAAAGGTCATCTCTTCTATAGATCCCGATTTTGCAATAGACAGAATTTGTTCGCTTCCAACATAGAAATAGAGAATGGGCACCATTATTACATAAAACAGCTCATCTAAGAGCGCTGAAACCATTACAATGGCCGTACTCTTTCCAAGATTTCCAATTTCCTTATGAATGATAAATATGGCTACTGCAGAACCACCTACAATAGTTGGTGTAATGGCCGAGGCAAATTCCCACAACATTATTACATCAAAACTTCGCCTCCAATTGATCTGGCAATCCGTCAATACTCTTATGCGATACATATAAGCCAGATCCCTGATCAGCATCATCATTACGGCCAATATGCTCCAAATTCCCGCGTGCCAGGTCCAGTTAATCGACGCAAATGCCGCTGCATCAAAACCTCTGAATAACAGAAATCCAGCCACACCTAAACCGATAAGAATCGGATACATGATTCGGCTTGGCCTGAGCGTCTTAAGTATGTCTGCTGTATTCATATTAATCCCTTACTTCTCGAAACCAACTGTGAAATTATTTTATTATTTTCTCTGAACAAAATTAATTTTGTTGGCTCGGAACAAATGATGCCTATTGTGAACAAAACCCTGAAAGCCCATCTAGCGCTACTCATTACCAATATTATTTATGGTGCTAATTACACAATCGCCAAAGAGGCGATGCCTGAATATATTCTTCCATCCGGGTTTATTCTGCTTCGTGTATCAGGAGCATTGCTATTATTCTGGATTTTTCATCGACTTATGGTCAAGGAGTCCGTTGCAAAAGTCGATATATGGCGAATGGCTATCTGTGGATTGTTCGGAGTGGCCATTAACCAATTGTTGTTTTTTAAGGGGCTGAGTATTACCAATCCAATAAACGCAGCTATAATTATGACTATCAATCCGGTAATGGTTTTGCTATTTGCTTCATTTTTGATCAGGGAAGCAATCACTTTAAAAAGAACCATGGGGGTGGTGTTAGGTATTGGGGGAGCCATACTTCTGATTACCTACAATGCATCATTCTCTTTTTCTGAGGAATCCATTACCGGAGATTTATGGATATTTCTGAATGCTGCCTCCTATGGCATATACCTGGTAATCGTTAAGCCTTTGATGAGCAAGTACAACCCACTTACCGTTGTCATGTGGGTTTTTACCTTCGGATTTATCTATGTGTTACCATTTGGCTTCACTGAGCTTACACAGGTTGGCTGGAGTGAGCTGCCAGGCCAAATATTACTGGCCATGATTTTTGTTGTTGTTTGCACCACATTCATAGCTTACCTACTCAATATTTACGCATTACAATGCCTCAGCCCTACGGTTGTGAGCTATTACATTTATCTGCAGCCTCTATTGGCAAGCATTGTCGCCTTAGTTTTTGCGAAAGATGTGCTTTCAATAGAGAAAGTAATTGCAGCAGTATTGATATTTGCCGGAGTTGCATTGGTTAGCACAAACCCAAAAACCAAATCACCCTAGGCTGGAAGCTCAGAGAATTTATCAACGGAAGAAAGACGTTTTCAATCAAATTGTTTTTCGCCTGATGCCGGAAGTACAAAGAAGAAAGGAATGCTGTTTTTTGTGTTTTCTTTGGGCTTCTGAATACAATCTTCACCTTTTTAAGTGATAAACTTCATATTTCCTATTTTTGCTCGATCTAAATATGCAAGCATATGATTCTTTCAATGACAGGTTTTGGACGAAGTACGGTAAAGGCCGGCTCTATATCTTATACCGCTGAAATTAAATCGGTAAACAGTAAAAATCTCGACCTGAGCATTCGTGTTCCAGGTAACTTCAAGCTACGAGAAGCAGAAATCAGGGGGCTGTTGGCGAGCGGCCTTGTAAGGGGAAAAATTGACTTTAATTTATCGACTACTGCCGTGAGTTCCAATAATGAGGCTTATTTGAACAAATCAGCGATAAAGGCCTATTTGAAAGAAATTAAAACCCTATCCGTGGATTTAAAATTGCAGACACCTCCAGACCTATTAAGTGTACTCTTGAAAATGCCCAATTCGATGCAAGTCGAAAATGTTGGGCTAAACCAGGCGGATTGGCGCAAGCTGTTGAAGTGTATTAAATTGTCCATTAGCAGGCTGACAGATTTTAGGATTAATGAGGGGAAAGCACTAAAAAAGGACCTGCTAAAACGAATGAGCTCTCTGGAGGGCTCGCTTAAAAGGGTTGAAAGAAAAGAAAAGAGCAGGAGTGTGCGTATCTCAAAAAAGCTGCAAAAAAAGATAGCAGATCTAAAACCGCCCCTGGCAGTTGATCAAAATCGATTTGAGCAGGAAATGATCTATTATCTGGAAAAAATTGACATTACCGAAGAAAGGGTGAGGCTCAAAGCCCATTGTGAGTACTTTAGAAAATCCATGAAATCGATAAATTCTAACGGCAAGAAACTGGGTTTTATAGCACAGGAGATGGGTAGGGAGATCAATACTATTGGTGCAAAAGCAAATGATGTTAGTTTACAACAGATCGTAGTAGAGATGAAAGATGATCTGGAAAAAATAAAGGAACAACTTTTTAATGTCCTCTAATTAATAAAGGGCTATACCAATATGTCGGGCAAACTCGTAATATTTTCAGCGCCTTCAGGTGCCGGTAAAACCACTATCGTTCATCATCTCCTCAAGCTGGATTTAAACCTGGAGTTTTCCATATCAGCATGTAGCAGGGATAAGAGAGCGGACGAACGAGACGCAGTAGACTACTTTTTCCTGGGTATCGATACTTTCAAAGATAAAATTGATAGCAAGGAATTCCTGGAATGGGAAGAGGTTTATCCCAATCAATTTTACGGCACGCTTAAATCTGAGGTTGAGAAGATGCTCTCTGAAGAAAAGAACGTCATTTTCGATGTAGATGTGGTGGGGGGCTTGAATATTAAAGATGCTTACAAAGACCTGGCACTTTCTATATTCGTAATGCCGCCTTCGATAGAACAACTGAAGGAGAGGCTACTTAAAAGATCAACTGAATCTGAGGCAAGTGTAACTAATAGAGTCGAAAAAGCTGCAAGTGAGTTAAAATATGCGGGCCAGTTCGATGAAATTCTGATGAACGACAACATGGAGGACGCATTGAAAAAGGCCGAAACCATGGTTGAACGATTTCTTAATAATGGGATATAGATTTAAAACACTCAGCATTTTAAAAAGTATACCACGAACGCATGTTAATCTAAAGATTCTACTGTAATGACCGGCCTCTTTTTCGGATCATTTAACCCTATTCATTCTGCACATCTAAAGATTGCAGAGTATTTTATCGCCAATACTGCAATTGAGGATGTAAGCTTTATTGTTTCTCCTCAAAATCCATTTAAGAGCGATAATAGTTTGTTAGACACTGCATTACGACTTGAATTGGTAGCATTAGCAGTGGAGGATAATCCTAAGCTTACCTGTAGTGATGTAGAACTAAGCCTTCCCTCACCTTCATACACTGTGCATACCTTGGAGCATCTTAGATCGCTTCACCCCGACTGCAATTACTGCATCATCATGGGTACCGATAACCTTCAAAATTTCGAGCAGTGGAAGGACTTTCAATTTATTCTCGACAATTATCAATTATATGTCTATCCCCGAAGAGGTTCTGACGGAGGAAATTTGAAGGAACACCCCAATGTACACCTCATTGATTCACCCTTACTCGAGGTATCAGCGAGCGAGATAAGAGAGCAGCTCAGCTCAGAAGAGGCCAAAAAATGGCTGCCTGAGAAGGTGCACGAAAAAATTCTGAAGGAGGGGTACTACCTGTAAACGGTTGCCCGACTTGCAAAGGGATGGATGCTCAGATAATTTGCGATACCTGTTTCGCATATTATTGTGATACCTATTGCTGTAAAACCTTACGTATCAGCTCAGACCAATAGCTGACTCGAGCCTTTAATGGGCTTTTGCGCAATTTGTTCCTGAGAACCTCCTGTTTGGAAAATACTACAAAAGCCAGAGGCATCCTATTGAAATTACGGATTACTGCAATTTATCAGGATTAACTTCAGGTTAATTTGTAAATTATACCAATATTCATAGTAAATTAAGCGGATATCGCGCAGGCGCATCCACCCGTTGCCTGTATTTTTGAACTGAATATTTCCAACGTGTCTATTTAATCATTATCAATTTTAAAACAGCAATATTATGGGTATCGCAAAACATAAAATGAGTCAAGCCGCTGAAGATTTTAAAAGGGCAGAAACTATCAGTAGGATTGAGCAATCCTTATTCAAAGAGCTGGAGAAAGCTGAATATGTTCCGCATTTAGAACCATATACACAATTGGGGCAAGAAAATCGAACTGCATTTCTGGAAAATAAGCTGAACACTTCAATCGATTATGTTAAAGGAAAGAAGGTCTTTGAAGATCATTCACAATTGCAGGGTAATATTGAAAACTTTATCGGCATGACACAAATTCCAACCGGAGTTGTGGGGCCTCTTCTGGTTAACGGATCTGCGGCAAAAGGAGATTTTTACATCCCACTTGCAACCACAGAAGGTGCCCTGGTGGCTTCTTATGGCCGAGGGATAAAGGCTTGCAGACTCAGTGGAAGCGTCACTTCTGTTTGCATTGTTGAAGGAGTGCAGAGAAGCCCCTATTTCAAGTTTAAAAACATGACCGACATGGGAAAGTTTGTTTTATGGGTTCTGGGGCAGACTGATGAGTTCAAGGCGATTACTTCAGAGAGTAGTAATCACGCAGTATTGAATGATTTAGAAATTAATGTAGAGGGTAATAGTGCCATCCTGTCATTTGAGTTTAAAACCGGAGATGCTGCAGGGCAGAACATGGTTACGATCTGTACGAATGCCATTTGTCAATACATTTTGGAAGAGTCACCAGTTAAACCATTACATTGGTTTATTGAAAGCAATTATTCTGGCGACAAAAAGGCAACTGCGCTGGCTTTCACAAATGTAAGAGGTAAGAAGGTGAGCGCTGAAATTGTCGTGCCAAAAGAAATAGTGGAAAAAGTGTTAAAGACAACTCCCGAGGGAATGGCTGAATATTGGAGAGCTTCCACCTTAGGGGTCATTCAAAGCGGATCAATTGGAGCCCAGGGACACGTGGCGAATGGATTAACCGCGATATTCCTGGCATGTGGGCAGGATGCCGCTTGTGTTTCTGAAGCATCAATTGGGGTGACCAGGATGGAAGTAACTGAAAACGCTGACTTATACACAGCTGTAACACTACCGGCATTAATCGTAGGAACCGTAGGTGGAGGCACGCATTTGCCCACCCAAAGAGAATGTTTGAATTTAATGGGTTGTCTTGGGAATGGGAAAGCCAGAAAGTTTGCGGAGATATGCGCAGCTGTAGCGCTGGCTGGTGAACTATCAATTGCAGCGGCTATGTCTGCCGGCCATTTCGCCAAAGCTCACCAACAATTGGGTAGAAAGTAAAGCTTATGGGTGACATCGCAAGAGCATCTTTTCTTAAGAGAATGTACGTTTATCAAAGCGAAAGGTTTCCCGTTCTGGCACACGGACTGCTCATTGCCGCATTCACATTTTCAGCCATCTCCTACTCCAGAATTTGTCGAGGTGCCGAGGGCTTTATTCCATTTAACACCTACGTAATTGGGGTCTTCGCCACCTTCACCCTGTTTTTTTTGGTGAGGATATTCGATGAGTTCAAGGACAAAGCTGATGATGCGAAATACCGAGCTTACCTTCCAGTTCCAAGAGGTCTTGTTTCTTTAAAAGAGCTGAAAACCGTGGCTCTTGTGGTGGGAATTGTACAAATTTTGATCATTGCTTATTTTCAACTGCCAATGTTGCTATTATATGCCTTAGTGATCGGTTATTTGATGCTAATGGGTGTTGAGTTTTTCGTTCCCACCTGGTTAAAACAACGGCAAATACTGTACATCGTCTCCCATATGGTTATCATCCCGCTGGTGGATATATATTCTAGCGGCCTGGATTGGCTTCTGGAAGGAGCAGAACCGCACATAGGATTGGCCTTCTTTTTTGCAGTTTCCTATCTGAATGGCATCGTACTGGAGTTTGGAAGAAAAATAAGATCACCTGAAGGCGAAGAGGAAGGAGTAGTGTCATATACCGGTCTTTACGGTACCAGGGGAGGCACAGTTTATTGGATTTTGATTTTGTCTGTTACCCTATTGCTTGCCATTGCCGCCTCTGTCTTCGCAGGGTATGGCCTTCTGGCATTTTTGATATTGGGCGGACTTTTTGTGTTATGTGCTTTACCTGGGTTTTTGTTCATCATCAAGCCGACAACTAAAATGTCGAAAATCATTGAGTACTCATCCAGTTTATGGACGATGGGAATGTACCTTTCCCTTGGAGGCGTACCCATGCTAAATAATTTATTATTCGGATGAAGAGCTTAATTGCGTCAAACGATATTGATCAACTTTTAAAGGTTGGAATTGGAGGCAAAGCAAGAAATCTAATTCAACTGGAGAAAATAGGTATGGGGGTGCCAAAATGGGCAGTAATTCCACAGGAAGTATTGCTTTCCATACTTCCAACAGAACTATTTGATAGAGACAATGAAGAAGTAAACAAGTATATAGACAGTTTGGATGTTGTTTCCATTCTTAGCCAAAGTATTCAGGAGCTCTTTCCCGAGACTCAATATTTTGCCGTCCGATCCTCTTCAGTGGATGAGGATAGCCCGGAATTCTCCTTTGCGGGGCAATTCCAATCATACCTCTATGTTAGCCAGGGCGAAATAGAGGATAAAGTCAAATTAGTTTGGAAATCCGCTTTCTCAGATAGAGTAAAGAGCTACAGAGAAGAAAACGCACTGCCTGCTCAATTTGGAATTGCCGTGATCATTCAGGAGATGGTAAATGCTGAAGTTGCCGGAGTTGCCTTTGGTGTTGACCCAACGACAGGAAATAGAAATGCCAGGGTTATCTCATCCGTTTACGGTTTGGGAGAGGGATTGGTATCAGGCGAG
>DTRI01000092.1 GCA_012966015.1 Flavobacteriales bacterium
AAACTCAGCCCTCTCCACAGCTCCTCCTGATTGCTTTTGTGTCGGAGAGCAGGAGTCATCACGTATTTTGCGCCTTCAAAGCCCTCTTTCTCATAGGCCGTGTAATCCAGAAACAGATATTGCGGACATGTTTCGGCAAATGCGTGCACTCCTCTATCCCTTGCCAGCACCACTTCCCGCAATGCATCGGCACTGGATAAGTGAACGATATAAACAGGCACATCGGCTACTTCAGCAATAGAAATTGCACGATGAACGCCTTCAGCCTCCATCCGTGTTGGACGGGTTAATGAATGGTATTTGGGCTCAGTATGTCCTTTTTTAATGGCCTCTTTTACAATCTCATCTATTACTATTCCATTTTCTGCATGCATACAGATGACCGTGCCATCTTCACCAGCTTTTCTCATGGCGCGATAGATAGTTCCATCATCAACATAGAGAACGCCAGGATAGGCCATGAAGAGCTTGTAAGAAGTTATTCCCTCGTTGGCGAGGTCTTTCATTTCATGGATGCGATTTTCATCCATATCCGTAAGAATCATATGAAAACCGTAATCAATGGCAGTCTTTCCTTCGGCTTTCTCGTGCCAGGTGTCCAGTGCTTCCTTTGTTGACTTACCCTTTGTTTGAATTGCAAAATCAATAATGGTGGTGGTTCCACCGTGTGCAGCGGCCCTGGTTCCCGATTCAAAATCATCTGCAGAAACTGCCCCGCCAAAGGGCATGTCGAGATGTGTGTGTGGATCAATTCCACCGGGCATCACCAGCCTTCCTTTTGCATCGATTACCTTATCAGCTTCGATTTCAAGGCTCTTGCCAATGGTCGAGATGGTTTCGTTTTCAATGAAGATATCAGCCATATAGTCATCTACAGCTGTAATTATTCTCCCGTTTTTAATAAGTACTGACATGCCCTATTTTTCAATTGTTGGACCTAACACAATTCTAATCCTTTATTTTGTGAAAAACAAGTGGGTGCATAAGTAAGATTCTGATCTAATTACCTAACCACCTTGAATTCTACGCGCCTGTTTTTCTGCCTTTCATATTCTGTATTGTTTCGTGACAAGGGTTTGAGGCTACCGAAGCCTTTGTAGCTGAGGCGGCTCTCAGCTGCTCCTTGGTTAATCAGGTAATTCACAACAGCTTTTGCTCTTTTTTCTGATAGCAGTAGGTTAAATTGTTTTGTTCCGATATTATCGGTGTGGCCAGATACCTCAATCTTTATGTCTGGCCTGGTCATCAACATTCCAGCCAGCTGATCCAATTCAGCAGATGATTTTGCCAGGAGCCGATACTTTCCTGATTCAAAATATATGCTGTTAAGCTGAATCGTCGCCCCTTCTTCCATGGCTTCCATATCAATGTTCTCCATTTCCGCCAACGCCAAATGTGTTTTCATGTATGCAAGCCGTTTAAAATGAAAGAATCCATTTTCATCCATATCATTCGTGCTCGAGGCCATGATTGCCTTGCCTTTATCATTCACCAATAGCATTTCCATGAATAGCTTATCTGAAACTTCTTCGAGCTTTACCAGATACGAGTCACCGAAAGGTAAATTATTGAATTTGAACTTTCCATATCCATCAGTTTCAGTTGAATCCAATAAATTTTCTGGGCTGTCATATAAGTAAACACTTACATTCTCCTTCCCTCCCATCGGATCATCCGGCTCCACAATTTTTCCAATTACACCAACCGTCCCCTCATTTGGAACCATGCCCGGTTCATCGCAATCCAATAACGCTATGTAATGCCAGGCTTCAGATAATTCTTTAAACTTGAATATGTTGTCCCTTTCTCGGTATATCTGTTTAATGATTTTTCCTTCATGGTTGGTTTGCACCGTAGCAAGGTCATGAGCCTGATCATATTTATCTACTATCAGCACATAATTGGTAGTGGGCGAAAGTTCCGTGAACTCAAACTTACCCTCCTTATCGGTTGTTGTGGAATTGACCAGCCTTCCCAAGTCATCCTGCAGGAATATTTGACTTTCGACAGGCTTGAAAAGGTTGTATAAAATTCGGCCCTTTATAGAAATCAGCTCCGTATTCTTGAAGGCCGTTTGCCCTCCCTTATTTAAACACAATGTGAAAGTTCCCAGATACTCATCCTTGTAAGGATGATCGACCGATATGTAGTACCAGTTGTTTTTGGTGAGGCCCTTGTGCTTGATTACACACTCGTTTGAGCTTGCAGGGAGATAATTGGCACACTTAATCGCTGTGAAACCAGCATCCCATAATGTCAAGCTCGGAAACTGCATTGTACCCTGTTCGCCTCCGGTAATGACTTTTAATTCTATTTCATTTGTTAATGCATAGAATTTGAACCAGCGGTTGTAATTGGGGCCCTTCCTGAGGCAAGGAGCCGCAGCTCCATCCGGAGAAGCCCCTTTCGTGGTGAACGCCGCATTCGCAGAACACCAATTGGATAAATTCAGTAATTCAGCAGCCCCATCCCTGTAATCATAACCGAGCTCATCTGTTACACATAGGGTGAACGAACCAATGTACTTAGGGTTATAAGGATGGTCGACAGATATATAATACCAGTTGCCTAGATTTAAATTATTGTATACAATTCCTATATCACCCTGCTCATCTTTGTACTCATCGCAGGCCAGTGCGCGTCCACCGTCTTCGAATAATCCCAGGTAACTAAATTTCATGGTGCCTTTAGAACCACCTGCTTTGACCACAATTTGAATATTTTCAGTGCTAGCACGAAATTTGAACCACACATTATAGTTCGGTCCATTTTCCAGACATGATGCTTTTTCATTATCCTCAGAAGAACCCACATTCGTAAATTGGGCATCTTTAGAGCACCAGTTCAGCAGCTCTTCAAGCTCAAAGGCTTGGTCCTTATTATCATTGGTAGGCTGGGCAACAGCATCAGCCCAGGTCAAACATAAAAATGCTGCGAAGAAAATTGACAACCCAGGTATCAAAACAAACCCACTCCTATCCATTTCCACTGCTTTTTGGTCGGGTTACTAAACTAACAAATATACCAACAAGGATCGCAACGGTAAATGAGGGTGGAAGCTCATTCAGCTGATTGAGATAAGGGCCCACAACGGGAAATTCCGGGCCCAGAAATTTAAAGATCGGCACACATAAAAATCCGGAAATCATTGAAGCAAGGGCACCGGATATATTATAGTTTTTCCAAAAGAGAGAGAGGATAATAACCGGACAAAAAGTAGCGGCAATTCCGGACCATCCAAATATTACAAACCAAAATATTGTTCTTGTGGGAGAAAAATAGGAAACAGCAAGCGCAATTAATAGCGATACAATGGCCAGGCCCAACGTAACATATCGGGATATTCCGGCCAGCTCATTGTCCTTTAGCTCGGGGTTGAAAATTTGTTGGTAGAAGTCCCTGGTAATTGCGCTTGAAGCCACAACCAGCAATGAGTCAATCGTCGACATTATCGCCGACAGCACAACGGCCACATAAATTGCAGCAATAAATGCCGGCATAACGTGTTCCACCAGCATGGGTAAAACATTCTGGGCTCCATTACCTAGAATTTGATCTGCAGCGTCTCCGGCTTCGGTAAACATGAATCGCCCCAGCAATCCAATTAAAACTGCAGAGGAGTCCGTGAGCAGCGTAAAAAACAAGGCGACCCATTTTCCCTTTTCAATTTCCTCCGTATTGCGCACGGCTATGAATCGAACAAATAGTTGTGGAGATCCTAAGAATCCGATGCCAATTAGCATTAAGCCCAGGATACCGAAGATGTTGTGCAGGCTGAACCCACCTGATCCCCAAATACTCAAGAGATCGGGGGAGATCTTCATCAAGCCATCAGTAATTTCTGTACTGTTATTAACACTGTACCAGGCTACTATAGGTAATCCTACCAGGCCAAACAACATTAGCAATCCTTGAAAGAGATCGGACCAGGCAACCGCAACAAAACCTCCAATGAATATATACAGTACCACTGCCCCAAATCCCAGGAGTATGCCATGATAATAATTCCAGCCTAAAAAGGTCTCAAAAGCCGAGCCCGTTGCATCGATCTGTGCGCTGACGTAGATTGTAACAAATATGGCGAGCGTTGATGCTGCCACCATCCGTAGTGTATTGGTTTTAGGTTGAAGTCTGCTTACCAGGTAGTCTGGAATGGTAATGGAGTTGTACTTATCAGTTTGCTCCTTAAATGGTTTGGCCATAAAAAACCAGGCAGTTGCAACGCCTAGAAGCTCTCCGGCCACCACCCAGAATGCGGAAATCCCTATTAGCGCGCCCATCCCTGTAAGCCCCAGAAGAAGCCAGGCCGATTCGCCGGTAGCCCTGGTAGAGAAGGCGACTACCCAGTATCCCAGATCCTTGCCACCCACATAGAAATCGGCTAATCCCTTTACCTTGCGAGAGGCAAACACTCCAATTGCCAGTAAGATCCCGAAGTAAAACAACAGGACTATGACATTCAAAGACATAAGAAAGAGAAATTAATTTTTAGACGGCAGGCTGACCATCAGACTGTCTCTTCATAAGAAAGTAGTACAGCACAAAAGAGATTAAAAACCCTGTGAACCAGGAGAGGTTATACAAAAAGTACAACACAGGCACCCAATATCCGATTACCGCAGTTCCAACTCCAATTGCCAAGGCGATCATTGCGGCTTTATTGAACCCACTGCCCCCGAATGAATAGACACCCTGGGTTTTATACAGCTCAGCCAGTTGCAGGGTTTTCTTATTAATGACGTAATAATCACACAATAAGATACCCAATACGGGGCCCAGCAATCCGCTTACAAATATCAAAATACCGCTTATTTCATTCAATAACCACCAAGGGCATATAATTATACCAATTATTGCGGTAACCATACCTCCACCCCTGAAACTCAGAGATTTAGGAAATAAGTTAGAGAAGGCATTCGCCGGTGCTATGACGTTCGCTGCGATGTTGGTACTCAGGGTAGCAATGAGCATAAATATCTGCGATATAACCACAACGGTCGGACTTTCAAATTTGGAGAGTAAGGAAACCGGATCCCATGGAGCGTCAGATGCTATGAGAATATCCTTGAAGTTAATAACAGCAGCACATGTAACAAATACTCCTACAAATGAAAAGAGGATCATTGTGCCAGGCAATCCTATGAACTGCCCTTTTACCTGATCCTTTTGTGAGGATGCGTACCTGGTAATATCGGCAATGCTCAGCGACATGGTAGCCCAAAATCCCACCATTATAGTTAGCCACATAATATAGCTCCACATTTTACTGCCGGTAGTTGCTGATTCTGAGCTCACTTGAACAGGAACTACACTGGAGTAAATAAAATCAAATTTATCATCACCGTCGGCCCTAAATTGAATACCCACTTGTTTTTCTCCATTCATCACATCCTCCCAATTCACATCAGGGTCGAACTCATTTAAGAGTATATTGAGCTTATGTCGGTTAAACTGCATCCAGCGTTCTGCATCTGGCCCAATTGACGTATTACCTTCAGTTGACAGCTGGAAATAAGATGCTTTAATAAATCCTTCCTTATTTCTAAGTGGATTTAGATTCAATACGTATTGGTCTATTGAGCCTTCGTAAGTAATTACTGCTTCGGGCTTCTCCAGCTGCTCACTTTGATCAAGGACAATTCCGAATCCATTTGCATTGTAGGCACCCCATGATATCAGAAGTATTCCTATTAAGATTAGAATTGGCGCGGAGAACTCCTCCAGCCACTTGATGCTTTCGGTGCCATTCCAGATAAAGTATACGTTGATTAACCAAAAGAGGCCAAAGCCCACAAATTTTCCAAAATCCAGTCCCAAGCTAGCTTCAGATCCGGTAAACACATTCCAGATTGCGTATAATGCCAAGCCACCTATCCAGGTTTGAATACCAAACCATCCACAAGCCACTACTCCCCTTACTACCGCAGCGATGTGTATTCCTTTAGTGCCAAAAGAAGAACGCCCTAATACTGGAAAGGGCACTCCATATTTAACTCCTGCATGTCCATTCAGAACCATGGGTACAGTTATAATTAAATTGGCGAGCCCAACGATTAGCAAGGCTATGTGCCAACTCACTCCTTTACGAATCATGTCAGATGCAAGCATATACGTAGGAATACATACTGCCATGCCCACCCAAATAGCGGCCAAATTCCACATCGTCCAGGTACGTTTCTCCTTTGGAACGGGGGCCAGGTCTTCACTGTATAAGGGAGAGTCTTCTAAATTTTCTTCCAGTTCAACTATGTCGGAACTCATTCTAACTAACTAATCTAATTTATTCCTAAAGGTATTTAACCATTTAACAGCATCTTCTTCTTTGGTAAATAATTTAATCTCCCTACCAGCGTCAAGAAACCTGATTAAAAAATTGACCATAATTTTATGGGCCAATGATTTGGCCACTATTGCTTCTGCAATTACTGGATTGTCCTTTCTTTTAGCCACCCAATAATCACGTGCTTTATCCTGAATAATACCTCCCTTACCTGAAAATTCCAGAAGCAGTGCCTTTTTACCTGCAGCCATCTTTACAACTGCTTCATAGCTCTGTATGGAGTCTTCAAGAGTCACCTCCACATCCTCTTTGGTATGTACGCAGAGAATACCATCCACCCGTCGATAAATACGGGCAATCCTGATATTTACTTCTTCTGAATCAGCAGTTGGGGGCCCTGTTGAGTTCATTGTATTAAATAAGCTTATTAGGTGTCGACGGACAGGTCCGCAATATCTATGGCTTGAGAAATTATTTCTAACCCTTCATCAACTTCTTCTTTATTGATACACAATGGTGGGGCAATAAAAATCCAATTCCATCGCACAAATGTAAACATACCCAATTCTCTGATCTTTGCCGCCATCTTATTGCTAACCTCCATATCTGCTGGCTTGGCATTCCAGGGTGTTACAGGTTCTTTAGTCTCACGATTTTTTACCAATTCAATACAACCTAGTAATCCAGTATTCCGGAAATCTCCAATTGAGGGATGGTCTTCCATCATCTTCTTCATCCTCTCTTCGATATAGACTCCCATATCAGCTGCGTTGTTTATTAGATTATTCTCTTCGTACACTTCCAAATTGGCAATTGCCGCAGCACAGGAAACGGGGTGGGCAGAATAAGTAAGGCCCAGGGGAAGTGGTTTATCGTCAAAGTGTTTGGCTATTTCTTCTTTTACAATTAGTCCACCGAGGGGCAAATACCCTGATGTAAGCCCCTTTGCAACACACATCATGTCTGGTACAACATCGTGGTGATCTATCCCGAACCATTTGCCGGTACGCCCGAATCCACTCATTACCTCGTCGTCTATTAATAGGATACCATATTTATCAGCGATTTCACGTATTCTCTTCCAATATCCGGGTGGATATTTGATACACCCCGACGAGCCAGATTCACCTTCCAAGATAATCGCCGCAATGCTATCTGGGTTTTCATAGATAATAACGCGTTCCATATTGTCGGCACACATCTCACCGCATTCTTCAGGGCTTGAAGTACCCCATGGGCAACGATAGAAATAAGGATTTTCCACATGAATAATATTGGGCATAGATTGACTGTCAACTGCATGCTTCCTGGGGTCTCCTCCAGCCGATATAGCCGCGTATGTTGCTCCGTGGTAAGATCTATATTGCGTAATGACTTTAGCACGGCCGGTATAAACTCTAGCCAGCTTGATAGCATTCTCAATGGCTTCTGCTCCTCCTAATGTGAAGAAAGTTCTGTTTAAGCTACCGGGGGTGATTTCAGCCAATTTTGCTCCAAGCTCTCCGCGTGCTTTGGTAATCATTCCAGGAAACACGTAGCTCACTTCATCCATCTGCCGAGAAACAGCTTCTTGAACTTTCTTGTTCCCGTGCCCAATATTTACACAGATGAGTTGCGAGGAAAAATCAATGTACTTTTTACCGTCACGATCAAAAACATAGACTCCTTCTCCCCTTTCAATGTTCATTGGGTTCAAGCCAGATTGTTTAGACCAGGAAAAGAGGGTGTGGTCTAAGTTTTGTTGGAGAATTTGTTCTGTTTCAGGCATCCTTATTGTTTCACTATTTTAAATTCTAGTTTCTCACCTTGAGCACTAATTTCTATCAGATATACACCCGGTGCCTCCTCTAACTCAAATTCGTGCACAGAAGCATTGATATTTTCTTGATTATAAATTAATTGACCATTAACACCAAGTACTTTTATACTCACCTCTTTTAAGTTACCCAATTCAACAGTTACCATGCCCTGAGTTGGGTTGGGGCGAACGGATACATTATTAAACAAAGCGCTTTCCTCTATGCCTACTATTGTAATAGTTGTGCATAATGAGGTATCGGTACAGCCATTTCCCGTTACTTCAACCGCATAATCACCGCTCATGGTGGCGATGAAGCTCTGAGCTGATTCGCCAGTAATAACCGCGTAATTATTACCACAATCCAACCATTGGTAAGTAGCTCCTGTTGCATTCGCTATAATACTGGGGCTTGTCGAAGAAACCGCTGTATTAACCGTATTTATTATCAAATCCAACGTAACCAAACTATCACAACCGTTTGCAGCTCCACCCACAATGTTAAAAGTGGCGACGTTGTTGCTGGCTGAATAAGTGTTACCGTCAATCCAATCGTAAGAGTTACATTCTGTTCTATTATCTGTTCCCGTGATTACGCACGGACCTAACTTTAGTATAAAAACATCAGAAAGGCTAGTAGTAGTCAAATTAAAGGTATCTATGCCAGGATCAAAATCTACGGTCTGTGTATATCGTCCGGTTACATATAAATTACCGGAGGTATCTATAGTAATGGAATTACCAGCATCAGTAGATGTTCCCCCTATCACTTGGGCCCAAATAAAGTTCCCATTCCTATCCGTATTTTGGATAAACCCATCAATACTACCACTATTCGAAGTCAAATTGAGAGTATCGACACCTGGGTCAAAATCTACAGTACCAAAAAAATATCCGGTTACATATACATTTCCGGATGCAGAAGTAGTACCCGAATTACAATATTCATTACTTGTACCACCAAAGGATTTGGCCCAAATAAAATTCCCGCTCGTATCTATCTTTTGGATAAAAATATCAGAACCGCCATTGGAAGTCAAATTGAAGGTATCTACACCCGGATCAAAATCTACGGTCTGTGTATATCGCCCAGTTACAAAAACATTGCCTTCGGCATCTGTACTGATGGACTTACCATGGTCGGTAGCTGTTCCCCCTATTGATTGGGCCCAAATAAAGTTCCCGTCGGCGTCTAGCTTTTGAACAAAAACATCGGCAACTCCTTTCGAAGCCAAATTGAAGGTATCCACGCCCGGATCAAAATCTACCGTGTCCTGATAGTATCCGGTTACGTATACATTTCCTTGAGTATCGATAGTGATAGAATAGCCATAATCAATTGATGTCCCACCCATGCTTTTGGCCCAAACAAAATTCCCATTGGCATCCAATTTCTGAATAAAGATATCATCAAGACCATTAGAAGTTAAATTGAAAGTAGCACCACCCGGATCAAAATCTACAGCGCCAAAAAAATATCCAGTTACATACACATTTCCTGAATCATCGGTAATGATATCGTAACCATAATCAATCGATGTTCCCCCCATAGATTTAGCCCAAACAAAATTCCCATTGGCATCTAATTTCTGAATAAAGATATCATCAAGACCATTAGAAGTTAAATTGAAAGTAGTACCACCCGGATCAAAATCTGCTGTATCAATATATTTCCCCGTTAGAAGCACATTACCCGAGGCATCAGTAGTAATTGAATAACCATAATCGCTAGACGCTCCACCCATGGATTTCGCCCAAATAAAATTTCCACCAGTATCCAACTTTTGAATAAAAACATCCGGGCTGCCATTAGACGTCAAATTAAAAGTGTCCATACCAGGATCAAAATCTACCGTGTTTTGAAAATACCCTGTTATATACACATTTCCTGAAGTGGTGGTACTGATAGAATAACCTTGATCAACGGATGTCCCGCCAATGCTCTTGGCCCATTCAAAATTGACAGTTTGAGCTTGAATTGCTGTGGAGAATAGACTTATAAAAAAACCTAAGTAGATTTTGTTCATGGTGTCGGGTCTCATGGTTTGGGTTTGTGAAATTTACAGAATTTGTTCGCGGGATGACATAACGTACGACTTAGCTCATCCAATTCGTTTGTGCCTCAGGATTCCACTTAATCGTAGTTTTCTTTGGCTTTGTCCAAAACTCAATTGAACTCTTACCAGTTATATCTCCCGTTCCAAATTTAGAATCATTCCATCCACCAAATGAAAAGGGTTCGCGGGGAACCGGAACACCTATATTTACACCGATCATTCCAGCACTGGCATTGTCCATTACCTCTTTTGCCCAGGCACCACTCTGCGTAAATACAGCTGCGGCATTTCCATAAGGTGATTTATTCTCCAGGGTCAAAGCCTCGTCCAGGTCCTTGGTTCGAATTATTGAAATTACAGGCCCAAACACCTCGTCCTGCGCGATCGCCATATCGGGAGTAACATGGTCTATAATGGTGGGCCCCACATAAAAGCCGCCTTCCTTTCCGGCAACTGTTGTGTTTCTCCCATCCACCAATACTTTTGCGCCTGCTTCTTCGGCTTCAGTGATATATTTTTCAATTCTCTCTTTTGCAGCTGCTGAGATTACAGAGCCCAAATTTTCACCTGGAACAATCTTTCTCGCTTCTTCACACATTTTATCGATGATATGGTCCACCGGGCCAACACCCACCATCTGTGCTGCAGCCATGCATCGCTGTCCGGCACAACCTGACATAGACGCAACCACATTAGAGGCTGTCATTTCCACATGCGCATCCGGCAATACCAGCAAGTGATTCTTCGCCCCGCCAAGTGCAACACATCTTTTAAGGGAAGATGTGGATGCTTTGTATACGATCTTGGCCACTTTCGTGGATCCGACAAATGACACAGCTTCAATTCCGGGATGATTACATATGGCCTCCACAATCTCCTTAGCTCCATTGACAATATTTAATACACCATCAGGTAATCCAGCCTCTTTTAGCATTTCCGCAATCCTGATCGAGCTTATGGGAACCACCTCAGATGGTTTAAGTATCAAGCAGTTTCCCAGTGCAATTGCATTTGGAATGGTCCAGTGTGGTACCATATGTGGGAAATTAAAGGGTGCAATGGAAGCAACGACACCAATTGGCTTTTTTTCTATTCTGCACTCAACCCCTCTACTCACTTCCAATACCTCACCTTCTACCAATTGTGGCAATGAACATGCGAACTCAGTGAGCTCTATACTCTTCTCAACTTCTGCTCTTGCCTCACCAAGCGTCTTACCATTTTCAAGATGTACAAGCTCTGCCAGTTCATCAATGTTCTGCTCCATCAGCGTCTTGTACCGATAAAATATCTGCACCCTATCCTTAATAGGTGTTTGCGACCATCCCTCATAGGCTGATCGTGCTGCCTCAACCGCTTTGTCTAAATCACCCGCTGTTGACAAAGGCATTGTAGAGAGCGTCGTGCCATCTAACGGGGAAATTACATCCATACGGTCCTGTCCGTTTGACTCAAAATTTCCACCAATATAATTTTTTACTTCAGGGTATTTACTCATAACTTCCATGCTTATTTGATTTAAACTTTCTATTGAATTACAATTGTCTTTCTTTTTAATCCCGCCTGAGTCATTACGTGAATCTCATACACTCCAGCCTGTACATTCGCAAGATCAATCGGAATTTGTTGCTCTCTATCTTTGGAATCGATATCCATGTAGAATATTTTTCTACCCATCAGATCCATAATCCTCACTTCATCAATTTGCTCGCCACCAGTTTCAATTTGAAGCTCAAATGAACCAGAATTTGGATTTGGATAGACTTTGATATCAACCTTGCTATCCAATGTTAAAATTCCAACAGATGGGTCGCTAATCGTTGCGAATCCATTTTTAATACAGCCATTCGCATCTGTAACCGTAACGCCATAATTTCCAGGACATAGATTGGCCGCATTGGCATTGGTTTGACTGGATGGGTCATTCCACTGATAGGTATATGGCCCGACACCGCCTGTAACATTCGCTCCAGCAATACCATCACATGCACCAGGCGAAACATCATTCTCCGTTATTGCCACATTAATTGCGGTTGGTTCATAGATAGTCACCGTGTCCGTTGCATTACAACCACCGGCATCGGTAATATTTACCGTATAAAATCCAGCACAAAGATCGACTGCCGTTGTATTCGTCTGTGCGGCAGGATCATCCCAAAGATATGTGTAAGGTGCTGTTCCACCATTCACGGATGATGATGCCAGCCCATCACAATCTCCATTACAATCCAAATCTGTATTGAAGATGATGCTCGCTGTAATCGCACCGGCATTTGCAACGGTAACCGTATCAGAGACTGTACAATTGTTTCCATCCGTTACACTAACGATATAGTCATTTGGTGTTAGGTTAGTCGCCGTTGATGTTGTTTGCGATGATGGGTCATTCCAGCTGTAATTAAAGCTACCAGTTCCTCCAGTAGCGCCAACGGTAGCCGATCCATCGGGAGTGCCACAATTAGCGCTCGTGCTTGACATGGCCGTGATAATCTCAGGAGAACCTGTAATCGTTACTGTTGTGGAACCAAAGGCACCTACACTATCCGTAACCTGAACATTGTAACTTCCCACACAAAGCCCAGTTGCTGTGGGGTTTGTCTGTACGGATGGATCATTCCACACGTAGGTATACGGGGACACGCCTCCCGATACATTTGATGAGGCAAGTGCATCACATTCTCCAAAACAATCCACATTTGTGTTAAAGGATATAGATACCGTCAAACTACCTCCTCCTCCACTCTCAATCACAGTAACTGAATCAATAACTGAACAACCATTGAACTCCAATACCAAAACTGTGTAAGTGCCCGCTCCCAGTCCGGTAGCGGTAGAAGTGGATTGTGTACCTGTATCATTCCATAAATAAGTGTATAATCCCGTACCGCCAGATGGTGTTGCGGTAGCTGTTCCATCCGAGTTACCTGTCGTAGCATCGGTGGTTGACATACTTAGTGTCAGCTGAGTTGGTTCAGTGATTGTATCATTTTTTAAAGAAAGACACCCAGCTGCGTCCTCTACGCTAACCAGGTAAACCCCTGCACATAATCCTGTGGCTGAAGTTGTAGTTTGTGTGCTCGGATCATCCCAAGTGTATGTATAGGGCGAAGTTCCACCTGATGCACTTACCGTTGATATTCCGTTACAATCGCCAAAACAGAGGTTATTCGATGTGCCGGTAATCGAGGTTACCAAGCTGCTCGAATCACTAACTGAGGCAGATATATTGGCTGTACATCCAATTGTATTCGTTACAATAACATTGTATGAGCCTGCACTTAACAAGACTGCAGTACTAGTTGTTTGAGTAGATGGGTCATCCCAGGAGTAGGTATATGGCCCCGTACCACCAGAGGCATTTACCGTAGCAGAGCCATCAGCATTTCCACATGTGGAAAATGTTATAGATACACTCAGAATAATTTCACCTGGTTCTGTTAATACCTGACTCTCCGTTGACTGACAGCCGCTGTTGTCTGTTATCGTAACGTTAAAAGTTCCAGCGCACAAGCCCGTAGCCACCTGAGCAGACTGTGTTCCTGGATCATCCCATGCATAGGTGAACGGCGCAGTCCCACCTGAAACATTGATAGAAATAATGCCATCACAGATTCCAAAGCAGCTAGCATTAGTTGATGAGCTTACCGAAGTTGTTAGGCCGCCTGAAGTGTTAACTGTTGCTGCACCATTCGCAGCACATCCATTGTCATCAGTCACCGTAACATTATAATTGCCGGCAGCGATCGATCCAGCCGTTGCGTTTGTTTGCGTCCCTGGGTCATCCCATGTGTAAAGATAAGGAGCAGTTCCACCCGTTGGAGCGGCAGTAGCCGAGCCATCTGCATTACCACAAGTCGCATCAGTAGTAGAAGTTGGCACGGCCAGCACAGCTGGTTCTGTAATCGTTACACTACTGTCCATTACTGAACAACCGTTGGCATCCATAACTGTAACGGTATATCCTCCCATGCCCAACCCGGTGGCCATAGCGTTGGTCTGAACCGGAGTTGTGTTCCACGAATAAGTAAGCGGAGACGTTCCACCTGAAGCCACAACCATTGCTGTACCATCAGTCAAACCATTACACGAGATATCCGTGTAGCCCGTACTATCGACAGTTACGCCTGAAGTGGGCTCAGTAATAGTTGTGCTGATAAAGATAGAGCAGTTTCCTGCATCTGTTACCGTTACAGAGTACAGTCCAGCCATCAACCCAGTTGCCTGAGCGTTTGTTTGGGCAGGAGTTGTGCTCCAGCTATAAGTGTAAGGAGAAGTTCCAAGAAATGCTGTAACAGTAGCATCTCCTGTTGACCCACCCTTACACATTACCTGAGTTGAGTCAGTAATCGAAACTATTGGTGCTCCAACATCCGTTAACGTAACAGTGCCTATATTAGAACAGCCAATAAAGTCAATAACCGTAACGGTGTAAATACCTGATCCCAACGAAAATGCTGTATCATTTGATCCACCACTTGGGCTCCATGTATACGCATACGGGAATGTTCCAGTAACTACCGTTGTCGCCGCATAACCATCTGTTGCACCACATGAACTAGGATCAGCGCTTCCCATTGTTAGGGTAACAGGATATGTTCCTGTAACACTGTCGGTAGCCATATCTACACATCCATTGCTGTCTGTAACAGTAACAGTGTACAAATTGGGCAACAAGCCAGTTGCAATTGAGCCCGTTTGGTTGTCGGGATCATTCCAGCTGTATGTAAAAGGAGCAAGACCGCCTGTAACATTTACTGATGCAGTACCTCCTATACCACAATC
>DTRI01000093.1 GCA_012966015.1 Flavobacteriales bacterium
TTACCTCTATCTCTGAATTCAATGTTATTAAATGATCTCCTCACAGGACACTCTGAATATCCTAAAACAGATCATTTATACTAGATACTTTTTACTATTCCAAGATATTACCAGAAAATTGCAAATATTTCCAGAAAATTGCAAGGAACTATCATATTCACATTCAGCCTGGTGACCATCAATAACCACACGGTTTACTAACCCATAATTTTAATTGTTTTCAGGCAGATCTCTAAGCAGGGACTGCCCTTTTTTTGCCTGAAATTTGGATAAGCGAACGGGATTGGACTACCCGAAAGAAGAGGATCCACGTAAGGTCTATCCACTCTACCACGCACTTCTGGTACCGACCTTTGCCGGTGCTATCGATATCTTTGAACCTAAGCAGCTGGAGAAAATCAAGGTTGATATCCGGCAGAGCCAAAGTGGGCTGTATATGGCAGTAGTACAGCTCTGTGATACAAAGAGGGACTCAGCACTTGATATTTCTTAAATTATTGGGCTTTAGTGACTGCCCAGATTGTGGTGAGTTTGCCCATAGGAGAAACAGCTGCTGCATCCAGTACTTTCTTTAACCCTTTATCCATGATGGATTTGATGTCTCCTTCCTTCAATGCCACATTGAAAACCGCAACATCGTCGATTTGACCGGGCAGGAAATCTCTAGTGCAAGTACTAGCTATACATAGTTTTCCTTCAGAATCATTAAACTTTATTTTTGCTATGCCGCTCTGAGCATTAAGTTTACCATCAATATAGAGAGAAGCTTGTTCAGTTGTGTGATCAAGAATTGCAGCTACATGATGCCAATTATCATCATTAAGAGGCTGACCGGAGGTTATTTCTAAACCAATATCACCAGCTCTATAGCCAAAGCCCAGCTTCCCTCTCGCACCGTGACCGTTTCTCATTATCCACAGCCATAACCGATAATTGTTCAAAAAAGGAGCATTAAGTACACGGGCATGGATATTTTTATCAATTTTAGTTTTAAACCACAGAGAAAATGATTGGTCTTTATTGAGGTCCATGACATCAAGCTCAATACTCACAGCAGCTGTCACTCCATCAAACTTCAAAGCTGAGCCAAACTTCCCAGCAACCCGTTTTGCTTTACCTATAATTTGGCCGTCATTTCCCTTAGAAGAGGAATCTTTAGCCACATCGCCTTTATCCTCGTCAAAGAGCCACATTCCGACACAGTCCTTGAAGTCAACTTTGGCAAAGGTGACGCCGGAAACCATTAGGCTGATGACTATTATGTTGACGCAGACTAAGGCGAATCTGATTTCTTTAACCGCTTTCATCATTCATTACCTCTATCTTCTGAACTCAGTTTGTTAAATGATCTCCTTACAGGACACTCTAGATACTATTTATACTAGATAACCCAAGTTGCTACCTACCCTTTTGCTAGTTGGAATTCGGAAATTCTAGCCAAAACAGCAAATTGATCCCTGACTGTGGCTGTGAAGTCAAGAAAACTCAGTTTCCGACCTGCTTACTATTTTAGGTCGCAACTTGGATTAGATATTGTTGCTATCCTACTATATATTACCAAGAAATTGTAGGGAGTTATCATATTCGGCTTCTGTGCCGCAGGAGGAAGCCGAGCAGGTAGCTAGGATGGATTGTGTAAAGTAAAGCAATCAACGCTTACCTGTAAAATGCAAGATTTCCCAAGTTCACGTGTCTAAATCTTTTGACCAATGAGCCAGCGCTGCCATTATGCACATCATTTCGAGTGGTATTGTAAGAGTAATCGGAGTCGTTGTACCAAGTACCGATTAATACGAGGCCAGACAATAATATTGATGAGGGGCACAGTACCAGTAAAAGTATGTGCAATTAAATAAGTTGCAGGATACTCGACTGTAGCCAGTGCACAAGGCCGGAAAAACGTGCTTTGCCCTTTGGTAGCATTCCATGGGAAGTAAACAGCAAGGGCCCTCGGAAATTGTGCTACCTGGAAACCTTGAACCAACCGCTTGATAAGTCTCACCATAGGAGTAACATAGCTTCGTCGGTAAAACAGGTAGGCATACTATCTTGACCGTGCCTATAATCGTGCAGTCATTTGCATTGCCGCTTAAATCTTTGGTGATTTTTTCCCGATATTCACCTCTTCGAAAGGCCAATAGCCGGCGATGTCTTTTTCAGCAGCGTCCGTCGTGGTACGAATGGAGATGGCAAAAAGCACGACTGCACCTCCAAAAATAGACTTTAATATCCTTTTCATCACTATCTCTCCAAAATTGGATTCTATCAATTTAAAAACTTTTTCATCGATCATGAAAACGAAATTTGAATGTAAAAAAACAGCTAGTCTCCAGGGCCGAAGCGAGCAATTCTCTCACCCGCAGACACAACTCTCCCTACATGCTGAAAATTGATGCCAACTTGGAAATCTCCCACCCCCATAGCTAGCTATACTCCGAAAGAAAAGCATGGTAAGTATGTAGTTTACCTTTTCTATTCACTTCTCAGTCACTTCCTTAAATGAGAACTAAATCAACACGGATGACATCAATCGGTCCACCGGATATTAGCTTAATCTCTAACACATTTTCTCCTTCCAATATGATTTCCAGATCGCCGATGAAACCGGTCTGCTGATTTGCTTCCCCCAACAAACCATCATATGGTTGCTCAATCGGTTCACCATCCAGCTGATGTGGAACCAATTCAACATTGTTCAGTAATACTGTCCAGTATAGGTTTTCTGATGAATGTCGCGTGTGAATGCGGAAATAGAACTTTAATCCATTGATACCTTTAGGTGGGGACATCTGCATTGTTAGCTTTTGGATTTGGCCTTTCGAAATCTTTCGTTCAAGTTGGAAGTCTACGGCTGAGGCATCATTAGTTGTTGATCCAAGGAAATAGTGGTGAGCTTGCTGTTGAGAAAGCCAATTCTTGTCAGTTAAAGATTTAAGCACATGAAATGGAGGCTCACAAAATGTTCCACGCAGAGGCGCGCCATGCTCACGGTAGTATACAAAATTGAATAAGCTGATTCCATCTGCTCCTTGTTTGTAAGCAAGGTAGGCAGTTGTGTAAAATTCTTCATCAGTAGTACGGCGATAATGGAATTGATCTGGTTTGTTGGGCTCTGGATGTGGCATTGTTGCCGTTATCGTGGCTTGTGTACACTCTTGGTAGATAGCCACATCTGGGACCATCCTCCTAATCTTCGGCAAATCACCCTCTTGATGAGTTAGGTAGGAGGCAGAGAGATTAACCATCTCAAGACCACACTGATTAACCCAAGTGACTAAGTCAATACCCATTGCATCGTGTTTAGATAGAAAAATGGGTACTCGTACACATAACCAGCGGTGTTGACCATCCTTTGCAGTCTGGTCTAGAACAGAACGCACACAACCGACAAACTCAGTCATTATAGCTTTTCGTTCGTTGCTTGTTGTTTCGCCAGTATTGAAAAAAGACCAGTGTCGCATAAAGTCCAGCTCTATACCGTCCAAGTCATAGTTTTCTAAAAGCTCGGTAATCAGGGCCAGTTTGTATTCCCGTACTTGATGGAAACGCCAGTTCTGAGTACCATTGGGTGAGAGCTGGTACTCGGGATGTTCCACATAAAACCGAGGTTTATACTCGTCTAGCCCCCGAATGCCAACGAAATGGCCATCGTTGAGGCGAAAGGTGATGAACGGAGCTATCTGGTGGCGGCGACAGCGATTAACAAAAGGCTTAACCATATCACCGCCATGTCTAACGAAATACTCGATTCCGCCTCCTTTAATTAATTCCCCCGTTTGTGTTTCGTACCATTTGTAGTGATCAGGACATACTTTGCTCGGCCACCATGGCACCCAACCCAAGCCCGGACTAAAGAGAGATGCATCCACAGCGGTATCAGCTATCTCGTCTACCGACGCTTCAATCATTTGTGGCCGAAAATTCTTCCCGTCTGCTTGAAAAGGTTTAATGTAACTAAACTCCTCGTCACGACCACTAAATGGACTTATGCAGTTCAAAACGTTGGTGCCATCATTGTTGTAAATTAATTTAAATGGAGATTTTTGCACTTGGTTTTCCTTCACTTTTTTCATAAACACCACCATGTTTCCCTTCAAATCTCAGATAATATCTCACCCCTGTAATATATGGAAATCATTTACATCATCTGGTTCAAAAAACCATTATTTGCTATTATTCTTTAGCTTGCACCACTTAGTTGTTAGCTTACCAACAGGTGCAACAGCAGTTTTCCCGTCTACTGTATTTGTCGTGTCCAGTTCGCCTATTTCAAGTTCTACCGCCCGGAAGTGATCCGAAGATTTCCAGTATCCTCCTTTATTACCACGAACAAAAGGACACTGTTCATTGATCATTCCTTCTATGCTGCCATTTTCAGGG